>JBKJVI010000162.1:0-19258 GCA_046590225.1 Gaiella sp.
ACCGCTCCCACAACTCGCGACGCTCCCCAACCGTGAACAACCTCCGCCTCCTCGCCACCACACACCTCCAGCTCGACAGCCGACAGATGTTGCAACGACGGGTTGACGGCACCCGTCAAACGTTGCGGGACGCCCCACTAAAGGCAAATCTCGTCCGGTCGCACCGGAATCCGCGTGAGCGGCTTTCCGGTCGCGGCGCGCATCGCCGAGACGACCGCCGCCGCCGCAACGACGGTCGGCGGCTCGCCCACACCCTTGGCGCCGTAAGGAGCCGAGGGCTCCGGCACCTCGATCAGCACCGACTCCACGGGAGGCATGTCGAGCGTCGTCGGGATCAGATAGTCCGTGAAGCTCGCGTTCGTGATCCGACCGTCGCGCGTCTGGATCTCTTCCATCACCGCGAGTCCGAGGCCCTGCGCAGTGCCGCCCTCGATCTGCCCCTCGAGGGCGAGAGGGTTCACGGCCCGGCCGACGTCCTGGGCCGTTCCGATCCAGACGACGCGGGTGAGGCCGAGCTCGACGTCGACCTCTGCAACGACGCGCATCGCCGAGCATGCGAGCGCCACGTGTGCGCGCTCTCCGGTGATCTGACCCGTCTCGGGATCGAGCGGGGTTGTCCGTGGATGGCGGTGCACGCGCTCCACGTCCACCTCGGCCACGCCGGTGCGCTTTCGCTCCTCGAGCGCCGCCCGACACGCATCCTGCACAGCGCCGGCGGCCATCCACGTCATGCGCGAGGCTGACGCGGACCCTGCCGAGCCGACGGTTGTCGTCGTGTGCGGCATCAGCGTCACGGCATCGGTGTCGAGCTCCGTGCGCGCGACCTGGAGGATCACGCCGACGACGCCCTGCCCGACCTCGGCCGCTGCGCAGTGCACCTCGGCACGGCCGTCTGCGTGCAGCACGACGCGAGCAGCACACGAGTCGTCGAAGCCCTCGGAGTAACAGATGTTCTTGAAGCCGACCGCGAAGCCAACGCCGCGCTGCACGCCTTCGCCACGGGTTGTGTTGCCCGCCCCGCCGGGCAGTCGAATCGGGTCGCGTGGAAGCGCCTCGGCCGCAGGAACAGGTATCGCCGCAGCGGCCCGGATCGTCTCCGCAACCGGGCAGGAGCCCTCGATCACCTGACCCGTGGGGAGGACGTCGCCGGGGCCGAGCGCGTTCAGCAGGCGTAGCTCGATCGGGTCGATGTCGAGTTCTGCCGCGAGCAGATCCATCTGCGCCTCTGCCGCGAAGCACGTCTGTACGGCGCCGAAGCCGCGCATGGCCCCGCAGGGTGGATTATTGGTATAGACCGCTGTCGCCTCGATCAGGGCGTTGTCGACGCGGTAGGGGCCGACAGCGAACGAGGCCGCGTTCGATGCGACCGCCGTGGAACTCGATGCATACGCGCCGCCGTCGAGCAGGATCCGCATCTTCACGTTCACGAGCCTGCCGTCGCGCGTGGCGCGATGCTCGCACCACACGCGCGCCGGGTGGCGGTGGATATGGCCGACGAACGACTCCTCGCGGTTGTAGACGATCTTCACCGGGCGGCTCGTGTGGAGCGCGAGGAGCGCGCCGTGGAGCTGCATCGAGAGGTCCTCGCGGCCGCCGAACGCGCCGCCCACGCCCGCAAGGTGAATCCGCACCTGCTCGGGGGCAAGATCGAGGCATGGGGCGACCTGATCGCGGTCGACGTGGAGCCACTGTGTCGCGACATAGATGTCGACGCCGCCCTCGCCGTCGGGGACGGCGAGCCCCGACTCGGGCCCGAGAAATGCCTGATCCTGGATCCCAACGTCGTAGACGCCGGTCACCATCACGTCTCCCTCGGTCTCGGGGTCTCCGTGGCGGATCACCATGTGACGGACGACGTTCGGACGAGGATCGTCACGATATCCATGGCCCGCGGTCGGACGGCCCTCGTGGAGTGGATCCATTTCGGTGGCGCGCTCCATGTCGGAAACGATCGGAAGCTCCTCGTAGATGACCCTGATCGCAGCAGCAGCCCGGCGCGCCTGCTCGGGATGTTCGGCCGCGACGAGCGCGACGGGCTCGCCGTAGTAGCGCACGCGGTCGGATGCGAGCACGGGCTGATCAGGAAACTCGAGGCCGTACGTCTTCGCGCCCGGGACGTCCTCATGGGTCAGCACGGCGTGCACGCCGGCCATCGTCAGCGCCTGCGAGATGTCGATCTCGAGAATCCGCGCGTGCGCGTGCGGGCTGCGGAGCGTGTGGCCCCAGAGCATCCCGGCGGCCTGGAGGTCGCTCGAGTAGGCGAACTCGCCCTTGACCTTGGGCGGCCCGTCGAGCCGGAGCACGCTGTCTCCGACGCGACCAACCGTCGGCGTCGCGACGACCGTGCTCACGACGCTGCCGCCTGCCGCACTGCGTCGAAGATCTTCGCGTACCCGGTGCAGCGGCAGAGGTTCCCGGAGAGCGCCTCGCGGATCTCGTCGTCGCTCGGCGACGGGTTGGACTCGAGCAGGTCGACCGTTGCGACGACGAGCCCCGGCGTGCAGAACCCGCACTGAACCGCTCCCGCCTGGACGTAGGCCTCCTGCACCTTGTGCAACCGGTCGCCGTCGGCGAGGCCCTCCACGGTCGTCACGTCATGGCCGTCGGCCTGGGCGCCGAGCACGAGGCAGGCGCAGACGAGCGCGCCGTCGAGGAGGACGGAGCACGAGCCGCACTCTCCCTGCTCGCACGCGTTCTTCGAGCCGGGCAGGTCGAGGCGCTCGCGGAGAACGTACAGGAGGCTCTCACCGCCCCACGCCTCGGTCTCGCGGAGCTCACCGTTGACGGTCAGCGAGATCTTCATGCGAAACACCTCTCGAGCGCGCGGCCGGTGAGAACGCGAAGGGCGTGACGGCGGTAGGCGGCCGTGCCGCGCACGTCGTCGATCGGGCTCGCAGCCTCGGCCACGCGGGCCGGGAAGGCATCGGCCTCGTCGATGGGGGCGGTGACGAGACGAACCGTCGGCGCGGAGGACCCGAAGGCAGCTCGGAGCTCGCCCCGCTCGCGATCGATCTCGAGCGCGAGCGAGCAGACAGAGATGACCATCGCGTTGCGCGGCCCGACCTTCATGAACGTCTGCCGCGCACCGCTCGGCTTCATCCGCACCGAGACGACGAGCTCGTCGGAAGCAAGCGCGTTCTTCTTGACGCCCAGAACGAAGTCGCTGATCGGGATCCGTCGCTCACCGCGCACGCTCGCGACGCATACCTCGGCATCGCCGATGTGAAGCGGCGGCAGCGCATCACCCGCGGGCGACGACGTGCCGAGATTTCCGCCGATCGTGCCGCGGTTCCGAATCTGCGGCGAGCCGACCGTCCGCGATGCCTGCGCCAGCGCGGGGAACGTGCCGGCCAAAGGAGCAGCCATGGCTTCGGCGTAGGTGAGCCCTGCGCCGAGGACGACGGTGTCGCCTTCCAAGCCGTACCCTCGCAGCTCGGGAACCTCGTTGAGGTTGATCAACGCCGCGGGGCGCGAGCGATCGAAGTTCAGCTCGACGAGGACGTCAGTGCCACCCTGGACGAAGCGAGCGTCGGGGATCTCTGCCTTGAGGGCGAGGGCCTCGGCGAGCGAGCGGGGACTGTGGACGTCCACTAGCGCTCCTCGCGCACGTACGGGACGCCGAGGCTCGCGGGTGCACCGAGACGACGCCGACCGATACCGGAGGAGACGATCACGAGCACGACGATAGTCATCACGTAGGGGAGCGCCTGAAAGAGCTGGGGCGTGACGGTGTATCCCTTCGCCTGGAGGATGAGGGGGAGCGCCGAGAACGCGCCGAAGACGTACGCACCGACGAGGCAGAGGTCGGCGCGCCAGAACGCGAAGATGACGAGAGCGATCGCGATCCAGCCCGTTCCCCCCGTGAGAC
Organism: Gaiella sp.; assembly: GCA_046590225.1. Classification (GTDB taxonomy): domain Bacteria; phylum Actinomycetota; class Thermoleophilia; order Gaiellales; family Gaiellaceae; genus Gaiella. Next base: position 3,869 of record JBKJVI010000162.1, read on the forward strand.
CGTCGACCCACAGCGGGGTCAGGGCGAGGCTAAAGCAGGCGCCGCCGACGCCTGCGAACGCCCCCCCCGCGATCGTGTGGGCATATCGATACCTCGTGACGCTGATCCCCATGGCGTCCGCTGCTGCAGGCGCCTCGCCGATCGCCCGCACGTTGAGGCCGGGCCGAGTCCGAGACAGGTAAAGACCGACGAGACCGACGCAGATCCACGATGCATACACGAGCCAGGTCTGGCCGAAAATGACCGGGCCGACGACGGGGAGCTCCTGCAGTCCGAATGCATTGACCTCCTCGAACGAGTAGCGCGCGGGGTCCGCGGCGAGTTCGAAGTCGTTCGCGATGTACGACGAGAGCCCCGCCGCACCGCAGAGGATCGTCAGCGCTAAGCCCGCAACGATCTGGTTCGCGCGTAGCGTGATCACGAGGAAGGCAAGGACGAGTGCCGCGACAGCACCGGCGAGGGCGGCGACGGCAACAGCGAGTGGCAACACGACGCCCTTTGGCCCGTCGATCCGCTGCACGGCCAGGAAGCCCATCACGGCACCGACGAGCATCATCCCCTCGACGCCGAGGTTCAGCACGCCCGAGCGCTCGGCTAGCAGCTCACCGAGCGCGGCGTAGAGCAACGGCGTGCCGTAGGCGACGGCCGACGCGAGCACGACGACGACGATGCTCGAGTTCACGACGCCGATTCCGTCTGGGCGCGTGCGTGGCGAACCGGGCGGGCGATCGAGATCCGGTACTGCACGAGCAGCTCCCCGCCAAGCATCGCGAAGAGGATCATCCCCTGCATCACCCCGACGAGCCCCGAAGGAAACTCTGCGCTCTGGAGCGTGTAGCCCGCGTTCTGGAGTCCGCCGAGGAGGAATGCGGCAAAGACGACGGCAAACGGATTGTAACGGGCGAGAGCCGCGACGACGATGCCGGTGTAGCCGTAGTTCGCCTGCTGCAGCCCACGGGCGTCGAGCACGTGCCTGAAGTCGCCCATCTGGCTCGCACCGCCGATACCGGCGATCGCGCCCGAGAGGCACATAATCGCCACGATCTTCCGCCTCGTCCGCATGCCCGCGTACCGAGCAGCGCGCGGGGAGTCACCGATCACCTGCGCCTCGAAGCCGAAACGGGTGCGGGTGTACAGCACCCAAACGATGAACGCGACGGCCACGGCAACGAGGAAGCCGAACGGGATGGCCATAGACCCGATCGTCGTCACGGGCCAGGTCGCCGCGTCGACGAGGACCTTCCCCTGGGGGAACACGAGACCGGTTGCCGACGTGTCGCGCCAGTAGGAGAGCGAGTCGAAAATGAGGTAGTTGAGAACGAGCGCTGCGACGTAGTTGAGCATCAGCGACGTGATGATCTCGTTGGTGCGCAGAAACGCGCGCAGGAGCCCGGGGATGGCACCCCACGCCGCTCCGAGCACCGCTCCTCCGACGATCATGGCGCCGATCAGGACGGGTGCCGACTGCCCCGCGAGCAAAATAGCGACCCCGCTCGCCCCGATCGCGCCGAAGTACAGCTGCCCTTCGGCGCCGATGTTGAACAGCTTCATGCGGAATGCGACAGCAGCTGCGAGGCCGGTGAACGCGAGCGGCGTGGCAGCGATCAGGGAGTTCGTGAGGGCACCGTCGGCGAGGTAGGCCGCGTCGAAGAGTCGCCGGAACGTCGGAATCGGCGGATGCCCCGTAGCGACGAGCAGGATTGCGATCGCGATATGTGCGACGACGAGCGAACCGAGCGGAACGGCGACCATCAGCCAGCGCCGCTGCTCGAGGCGCTTCTCGATCCGGACCTGAGGCAGGCTCACGACTCGCTCCCCGCGGGCTCGGCGGTGACCCCGGCCATCAGCAGCCCGATCTCCTCGGCGGTCGCCGTCTCGGGGTCGACTTCACCGGCGACGGCACCTTCGTACATCACGACGATCCGATCGGAGAGCATCATCACCTCGTCGAGGTCTTCACTGATCAGGAGGACGGCAACCTGGTTGTCCGCTGCCTGGCGGAGGTACGCGTGCACCGTTTCGATCGCGCCGACGTCGAGCCCCCGGGTCGGAGCGGCTGCGACGAGAACCCGTGGGTCGCTCGAGAACTCACGCGCGAGCACGACCTTCTGCAGGTTTCCTCCCGAGAGACTGCGCGCCGCCGTCTCGGGCCCGGGCGTCTTCACGTCGTAGCGCTCGATCATCTCCTGCGCCCGCTTCCGGATCCGCCCGAGTCGCAGGAAGGGCCCGACCGTCTCTGTTCGGTACGACTTGAGCGCGATATTGGACGCGATGCTGAGGCTCGGTGACACACCCGTATGCATCCGGTCCTCCGGCACGTGGGCGATGCCGGCCGTGATCGCCGCACGCGGGTCGCCGGTCTTCAGCGGGGTGCCCGAGACGGAAACGGTGCCCGCCGACAGATCGCGCATGCCCGTCACGGCCTCCGCCAGCTCACGCTGACCGTTCCCCGCAACGCCGGCGATCCCGAGGACCTCGCCGGCGCGAACCGAGAGCGAAACGCCCTTGAGGGCGTCTCCCCCGCGATCCCCTACGGCGGAGATGCCTTCGACGTCGAGCACGACGTCGCCGATCGTTGCTTCGCGCTCACGGCGTCGGGCAGCATCGATGTCGCGACCGACCATGAGCGCCGCGAGCGACTCGGGCGTCGCACCCGCCGTGTCCACGGTGGCGATCGAGCGGCCACCCCGCAACACGGTGACGCGATCCGAGACCTCGAGCACTTCGTGCAGCTTGTGCGTGATCACGATCACCGAGTGCCCCTCGGCCGCCATGACGCGAATCGTGCGGAACAGCTGTCGTGCCTCCTGCGGGGTCAGCACGGCGGTCGGCTCGTCGAGGATCAGCACCTGCGAACCGCTGCGCACCGCTTTCATGATTTCCACGCGCTGCTGCTCGCCGACCGAGAGTTGCCAGATCTTCGCGTCGGGGTCGACCGGCATGTGGAGCGCTTCCGAAATCAGCTCGACCTCGCGTGTGCGGCTTGCCCGGTTGAGCAGGAACGGCTCGGTATGCGAGCCGAGAACGACGTTCTCGGAGACGCTGAGTGTGTCGACGAGTCGGAAGTGCTGGTGCACCATCCCGATGCCGGCTGTGATCGCGTCACGTGGGCTCGTGAGCTCGACGATCTTCCCGCCGACCTCGATCTCGCCCTCATCCGGTCGATAGAGGCCGGTGAGGATGTTCATCAGGGTTGTCTTGCCGGCACCGTTCTCTCCGAGGAGGGCGTGCACTTCACCCGGTGCGACCTCGAAGGAGACATCGTCGTTCGCGAGGACGCCCGGGAAACGCTTCGTGATTCCACGCATCGCGACCGCGACCGCCCTCGGGACAGGGGGAGCAGGTAGGGCGTGCGACTCGGGGGAGCTCATCGGAGCTGATCGGGTTCCATGGGGTGTGCGCGCCGGCTCGATACCGGCGCGCACACCCTACGGCGTTTGTTAGCCCTTCGGGCTGCCTTCGATGCCCTTGACGAGCCAGTTGACGGAGAGGATCTCCGGCAGGGTCATCCGCTTCCCTTTGGGAACGCGGAGCTTCCCGGCCTGGTCGTAGAGCGGTCCCTGGAACTCGTAGAACTTCCCGGAGATAATCGCCTTCTGCTTGGCGGCGATGAGCGCCTTCGTCTTCGCCGTCACCTTCGGCCCGTAGGGCGAGAGCAGAGCGAAGCCGTCGGCCATCGAGCCCCAGTAGCTCCCCGTCTTCCAGGTGCCGTTGGCGGCTGCCTTGACGCGCTTCAGGTAGTACGGCTTGCCCCAGTCGTAGACAGCCGCAACCTGCCACGACGTCGGTGCGAACTTCCGCGAGTCACTGTTGTAGCCCACCCACGGAAGACCCTTCGACTGCGCGTACTTCCCTGCGGCCGGGCTGTCCACGTTCTGCCCGATCACGTCGGCCCCGGCGGCGACGAGGCTCTCCGCTGCCTTCTTCTCCTTGGCCGGATCGAACCACGACTTCGTCCACACGAGCTTGACCTTCGCATTCGGCTTCACGAGCTGCACGCCGAGCGCGAACGCGTTGGCGTGGCGAATGATCTCCGGGATCGGGAACGGCACGATGTACCCGACCGTCCCACTCTTCGACGCGGCGCCCGCGGCGATACCGGAGAGATAGATCGCGTCCTCGCCTGCCCCGAAGTAGTTCGCGAAGTTCTTGCCGGACTTGTAGCCGGTCGCATGCTCGAAGTAGACGTCCGGGTACTTCTTCGCTGCGGCGGCCATCGCGTCCATGTACCCGAACGACGTCGCAAAGATGATCTTGTTCCCGTCACGCACGAGGCTGTCGATCACCTGAGCGGCCTGCGGCCCCTCGGGGACGTTCTCCTTGTACGTCGTGATCACGTTCGCGCCCATTGCCTTCTGGACGTACATCCGACCCTTGTCGTGGGCCTGCGACCAGCCACCGTCGTTGTGTGGCCCGACGTAAATCCAGGCGGCCTTGATCGGCGCCTTCTTCGCGCTCGGCGCTGCGGTGCCCGTCGTCGCAACGGCGAGTGCTGCGAGCGCGATCGTCACGAGCCCGACCCCGAGTCCTACCCCTAGCTTCCTCATCTGGTCTCCTTGTCATGGTCGGGAGCGAACCGTCCGCCGGAACGCGCCCCGTCTGGTTGCCGCCGACATCCTCTCGCGCCGAATACCACTTCGCAACCGTTGACCGTTCGTCCGTTCACATTTTCGGACGCACGATGCGGCCGAATGTTGCATCAGCCACGAGTCGACCGTCCTCGATCACGCTGATTCCGCGCACCAGCGTTCGTACGACGCGCCCCCTCGAGGGCATGCCAACGAATGGGCTCTGTGGATGCCGGTAGCGGAGATCCGCAACCTCGACGCGAGCTTCGTGGTCGAGGTCGACGAGGACGACATCCGCATCGCAGCCGACCTCGATCCGGCCCTTGCGTCGTAGTGAGAAGCGCTCGGCCGCCGCTGCGGCCGTGAGACCCGCAACCTGCGTCAGCGTCAAACCCCGCTCCTTCGCAACGGCGAGCAGCGTTCCCCGCAGCGTCTGCAGACCGGAGATCCCGCCCCACCAGGCGAACGCGTCGTCGCCTTGCTTCAGCTCGGGCGGGGCCGGCGAGTGGTCACAGGCGAGAATCGGGATGCGCCCGGCCCGCACCCCGGCCCACAACTCCTCCACCGCCGGACGGGGCCGGATCGCCGGCGAGCATTTCGCGAGTGCGCCGATCCGTTCGGCGTCCTCGTCGGTGAGGAGGAGGTACTGCGGGCAGGTTTCGCAGCTTACGTCGACGCCGCGGCCACGGGCCTCGGCAACGAGCAGCGCACTCGCCGCTGTGCTGACGTGAACGATGTGGAGCGCGCAGCCCGTCTCCTCGGCGAGGAGGATCGCGCGCGTCACCGCCTCGACCTCGACGATCGGCGGACGGGTCGCGAGGTAGTCACCCATCGACGCGCGCCCCTCAACCCGCGCGCGTGCAGTGAGACCCGCGGTAATCGCGTCGCTCTCCGCGTGGACGGCGACCGGCAGGCCCAGACGCGCGGCGCGTTGCATGCCCTCGTAGAGCGTCAGGTCGTCTGCGGCCGGAAACTCCTCCATCCCTGTGTTACACATGAAGGCCTTGAAGCCGACGACACCGCGCTCGGCGAGCTCGTCGAGCCGGTCGACGTCACCGGGCACGAGGCCACCCCAGAGGCAGAAGTCGACGTGCGCCCGACCCTGCGCCGCCGCGATTTTGAGGTCGAACGACGCGCCGTCTACGGTCGGCGGAGAGGCGTTGAGCGGCATGTCGAAGAGGCAGGTTCCACCACCCATTGCGAATGCCTCCGTGCCCGAGGAGAACCCTTCCCAGTCGGTACCAGGGTCGTTCAGGTGGACATGCGGGTCGACGCAGCCCGGGAGGACGTGAAGCCCCGTGGCATCGATCTCGACGGCGGCTCCCGATAACTCGGGCGCGATCTCGACGATCGTCCCGTCGGCAATCCCGAGATCGGCGTCGATCACTCCGTCCGGGCAGACGACCCGGCCACCGCGCAGTAGAACGTCGAAGCAACCCATAATCCGAGGAGACGTTATCGTCAGCGCGGATGTCGCACCTGGAACGCCTGATCGCCGTCGCCCGCGGCGCCGAGCCCGCCGACACCGTTGTGCGCGGCGGACGGGTGCTCTCGGTCTTCACGCGCGAGTGGCTCGAGTGCGACGTCGCGATCGTCGACGGCACGATCGCCGGGCTCGGCTCGTACGAGGGGCGCGAGACGATCGATGCATCTGGCCGCTACGTCGTCCCTGGCTTCATCGACGCGCACATGCACATCGAGTCGGTCAAGCTCCTCGTCGACGAGCTCGCACGCCTGATCCTTCCCCTCGGGACGACCGCAATCGTCGCCGACCCGCACGAGATCGCGAACGTCCTTGGCGTCGACGGTGTCCACTGGCTCCTCGACGCCTCCTCGGGACTGCAGCTCGACGTCTACTTCATGGCGCCCTCCTGCGTGCCGGCCTCGCCGTTCGAGTCGCCCCGACGGCTGCTCGGCCCCGGCGACCTCGAGTCGCTGATGCGCCGCCGGCGGGTGCTCGGGCTCGCCGAGATGATGAACTTCCCGGGCGTCGTCAACGGCTCCCCGGAGGAGCTCGCGAAGCTCGCCCTCGAAGGCGCCGCCCACGTCGACGGCCACGCGCCCGGGCTTCTCGGCAAAGAGTTGCAGGCATACGCCGCGTCGGGGATCCGCTCAGATCACGAGGCTCTGACCGTGGACGAGGGGCGCGAACGCCTCCGTGCCGGAATGTGGCTCCTGATCCGAGAGGCCTCGATGGCGCGCAACCTGCAGGCGCTGCTGCCGCTCGTGCACGAGTTCGGCCCCGGCCGGATAGCGTTCTGCACCGACGACCGCGACCCCGAGGACATCGCCGATAACGGCCACCTCAACGGGATGGTGCGCGACGCGGTGGCGGCGGGCGTGGTGCCTGAGGATGCGATCGTGATGGCCTCCTTCCACCCCGCGCAGTGGCACAAGCTCGACCAGCTCGGCGCCATCGCTCCCGGCTACCAGGCCGACCTGCTGCTTCTTCCCGATCTCGTCGGCTTCGCGCCGGACATCGTCCTCAAACGCGGCGTGCCGATCAAGGATCACGATTCCCCGCCGATCCCGGACTGGGTGCGCCAGACGGTACGGATCAAGCCCGTCACGCCTGCCGACCTCGCGATTCCCTCGCACGGCGCCCGAATCAGAGCGATCGGACTGATCGACGACCAGGTCGTGACGCGGTCACTCGAGTGCGACCCCGTCGTCGCGGGCGGCCACGCCATGGCCGACGTGAGCGCAGGCCTCGCGAAGATCGCCGTCGTCGAGCGGCACCTCGCAACGGGACGGATCGGCCTCGGCTTCGTCTCGGGCTCCGGCCTTCGACGTGGGGCGCTCGCCTCGTCGGTCGCGCACGACGCCCACAACCTCGTTGTTGTCGGGATGAGCGACGAGGACATGGTCGTCGCCGTCACGCACCTCGCCGAGATCGGTGGCGGCATCGTTGCGGTCGACGGTGGCCGCGTCGTGGCCGAATGCCCGCTCCCCGTCGCCGGTCTTCTCTCCGATGCCCCGCTTGCAGAGGTGATCGCGCAGAGCCTCGCGGCGAACGAGGCGGCCGCGGCCCTCGGCTGGTCGGGGGCGACACCGTTCCTGACGCTCGCATTCCTTGCGCTCTCGGTGATCCCCTCGCTCAAGATCACCGATCAGGGGCTCGTCGACGTCGACCGATTCGAGATCGTTCCTCTGGAGGTGACGACGTGACCGAGATCCGCACCGGCCTGACGTTCGACGACGTCCTGCTCGTACCGCGGCGCTCCCGCGTGCGCTCGCGCCAGGATGTCTCGACAAGCTCCCGATTCACCCCCGGGATAGAGCTCGAGGTGCCGATCGTCTCGGCCAACATGGACACGGTCACGACCGCGCCGATGGCCGTCGCGATGGCCCAGCTCGGTGGCCTCGGTGTTCTGCATAGGTTCCTCTCGGTCGAGGAGGAGGCGGCCGAGGTGCGTCGTGTGAAGCGGTATCTCACGCACGTCATCTCCGAGCCGTACACGATCGAGCCGGGCCGAACGGTCGCCGAGGCGCGGGTGGACGCTGCACGCCTTGCCGTCACCGGGTTCATCGTCGTCGATCCTGCGGGCCGGCTACTCGGCCTCCTCACGGCACGCGATCTCCTGGCCGGGGAGGACGGCGATCTCGTCGAGGCGCTGATGACGCCGCGCGAGCGGCTGGTCACGGCATCGCCCGGCGTCGCGCTCGACGAGGCACGACGACTCCTAACGGCGAGTCGCGTCGAGAAGCTCCCCCTCGTGCAGGAGGACGGTACCGTCGCCGGCCTCGTCACCCTCAAGGATCTTGCCGTTGCGGATCGCTACCCACGCGCCACACGCGACACCCTCGGCCGCCTTCGCGTCGCTGCGGCTATCGGCATCCGCGGCGACTACCTCAACCGCGCGAGTGAGCTGATCGCCGCCGAGGTCGACGCACTCGTCCTCGACATCGCCCACGGCCACGCGGACGCCGCAATCGAGGCGGTGCAGGAGCTGAAGAGCGCCTGGCCCGACGTCGAGGTCGTGGCGGGCAACGTTGCGACGGGTGACGGCGTCACCGACCTCGCCGCCGCCGGCGCGGACGCGGTGAAGGTTGGGATCGGCCCCGGCTTTGCGTGCACGACACGGCTGGTCGCGGGAGTCGGCGTGCCCCAACTCTCGGCCGTGCTCGAGTGCGCCGAGGCCGCGCGGGGTATCGATGTGCCTCTGATCGCCGACGGTGGGATCCGTCGCGCGGGGCACGTCGCGACGGCGATGGGAGCCGGTGCGAGCACGGTCATGGTCGGCAGCCTCCTCGCCGGGCGCGAGGAGAGCCCGGGCGACGTCGTCCGCAAGCGCGGGCAGCTCTTCAAGGTCTACCGCGGCATGGCCTCACGCTCCGCGGCGGCCGCTCGCCTCGCGATCGAAGGTCGCGGCGACGCGCTCGACCAGTACGTCGCGGAGGGCGAGGAGATGGAGTTCCCGCTGCGCGGCTCGGTCGCCGGCGTGATCGAGGAGCTTCACGGAGGCCTACGCAGCGGCATGAGTTACGTCGACGCGACGACGATCGGCGAGTTCTGGCAGAAGGCGAGCTTCGTCCGTCAGACCGAGGCGGGGGAGCGCGAGTCGCACCCTGGGTCGTCATGAGCACGCTCTACCGAAACGGCTGGATCGCCACGATGGACGACGCCGGCAGCGAGCACGAGAGCGGCTGGATCCTGGTCGACGGCTCGACGATTGCCGCCGTCGGATCGGGCCCCGAGCCGGAGGCGGCCGAGCGGGTCGATCTCGACGGCGCGGTCGTGACACCAGGCCTCGTCAATACGCATCACCACCTCTACCAGACGCTCACGCGGGCCCGGGCGCAAGAGGCCGACCTCTTCACGTGGTTGCACGAGCTCTATCCCGTCTGGTCTCGCATCGATGCCGACGCCGAGTACGCAGCCGCGCGGACAGGACTCGCCGAACTCGCGCTGTCCGGATGCACGACCGTGTTCGACCACCACTACGTCTTTCCGCGCGGCCGCGATGGCCTGATCGAGGCCGAGGTACAGGCGGCCCGTGAGATCGGCCTGCGGATCGTGGCGTCTCGTGGCTCGATGGATCTCGGTGTCTCCGACGGCGGCCTGCCGCCCGACGAGCTGGTCGAGGAGCTCGACGAGGTGCTCGCCGAGACCGAGCGTCTCGCCGCGCTCCTGCACGAACCGGGGCCGGGCGCGCGCGTCCAGCTGGCCGTTGCGCCGTGTTCCCCCTTCTCGGTCACCGGGCGCCTGATGGAGGAGTCGGCCTCACTCGCACGCCGCCTCGGTCTGCCGCTGCACACCCACCTGGCGGAGACCGTGGAGGAAGAGGCGTACTGCCTCGAGCTCCACAACTGTCGTCCCGTCGAGTACCTCGACCACCTGGGTTGGCTGGCCGACGACGTCTGGTGCGCCCACTGCATCCATCTCTCGGAGAACGACATCTCCCGCTTTGCGGCTACCGGCACCGGAGTCGCGCACTGCCCCACGTCCAACCTGCGGCTCGGCGCCGGAGCCGCACCGGTGCGCGAGATGCTTCAGGCCGGCGTCAGGGTGGGCCTCGGCGTCGACGGCTCCGCCTCGAACGAGCGCAGTGACCTCTTCTTCGAGGTGAAGCAGGCGCTCCTCGTCTCACGCGGACGAGACGGAGGGGCGGCGATGACGGCCCGCGAGGCGATCCGCCTCGGCACGCGGGGCGGAGCGGCGGTGCTCCGCCGCGACGACATTGGTTCGCTCGAGCCCGGCAAGTGCGCCGACTTCGCGGTCTGGCGCACTGACGGCCTCGAGCTCGGCGGCGTGGACGATCTCGTCGCGGGAATCGTCTTCGGCGGCCCGTTTCGGCCCAACCGGCTCGTCGTCGGGGGGGAAACCGTCGTCCGAGACGGCCATCTCGTGAACGCCGACGAGGCTGAGATCGCAAAGGCACATCGCGTCGAAGCGCGAAAGTTCAGCGGATGACCGTGTCGCTCTCGACCCACGTCCTCGACACTGCGGCCGGCATGCCGGCCGCAGGCGTCACCGTGGAGCTACTCCGCGACGCCGATCCCGTCGCGAGCACGGCGACGGATAGCGATGGCCGCGCCCGGCTCGCCGAGTCGCTCGACCCCGGCACGTACCGCCTCGTCTTCCATCCACCATCGCCGTTCTTTCGCCGCGTCGAGCTCGAGATCGTCCTCGAGGACGGCCACTACCACGTGCCCCTGCTCGTCTCCCCGTTCTCGTGCGCGAGCTACCGCGGCAGTTGAGCGTCGAGGAGCTCGCGGAGCTCTTCGAGGGGAGGACGCGATTCGTCGAGCTGCTGGCAGAGCGCGAAGACCCGCTCGCGAACGCGGCAGCCGTGATCGACGAGCTGACCGATGCAGAGAAGCGCGAGGTGCTCGACGCCCACCCGGCGATCGGCCAGAAGAAGGGGCTCTCTGCGCGCTCAAAAGCCGAGCAGGGCACCGATGACGACCCAGACGTACTGGCCGAGCTTGCGCGCCGGAATGCCGAGTACGAGGCGCGACACGGCTTCCGCTTCGTCGTCTTCGTGAACCGGCGGCCGAAGGCCGTGATCCTCGAGATCCTCTGCATCCGCATCGCCAACCCGACGGACGAGGAGCTCGAGACCGCCGTTTCGGAGCTCGTCGCGATAGCGATCGATAGGTGGGAGCAGTCGTGACCGTCCTCGCCGCTGTCCTCGATCCGTACCTCACGGACTGGCTCAACCTCCTGATCCGGTGGCTGCACGTGATCGCGGCGATCGCGTGGATCGGGGCGTCGTTCTACTTCGTCCTGCTCGATCAGTCGCTCGATGCGCCGACGAAGGTCGACGACCTCCGTGACGGCGTCGGCGGCGAGCTGTGGGAGGTCCACGGGGGCGGCTTCTACCACGTCAAGAAGTACAAGGTCGCACCGCCCGTGCTGCCGAGCCACCTCGCGTGGTTCAAGTGGGAGGCGTACACGACCTGGCTCTCGGGCTTCGCGCTGATGGTCGTCCTCTACTACTTCAACGCCCGGGCCTACCTGATCGACCCCGAGGTGGCCGATCTGACGCCGTGGCAGGCAGTCGCGATCAGCGTCGGTCTTCTTGCCGCTGCCTGGATTGTCTATGACGTCCTCTGTCGAGTGCTCGTCCGGCACGGCGTCGCGCTGTGGGTGCTCATCGTGGCCTTCACAGCTCTCGCGGCCTGGGGATGCGCGCAGCTCTTCCAACCCCGTGCCGCATTCCTCCAGGTGGGCGCGATGATCGGGACGATCATGGCGGGGAACGTCTTCTTCAACATCATTCCCGCCCACTGGGAGCTGATCAACGCAAAGAAGGCGGGGCGCGACCCCGACCCGTTCCCGGGGGTCGTCGCGAAGCAGCGGTCGGTGCACAACAACTACTTCACGCTGCCGGTGTTGTTCACGATGATCGCCGGCCACTTCGCGTTCACCTACGGGGTCGAGCGCGCGTGGATCGTGCTCCTCGTGATCATGTTCGTCGGGATCCTCTCACGCCTGTTCTTCAACCTTCGCCACCAGGGGAGGACGATCTGGGCGATCCCCGTTGTCTGCGTCGTCGTCCTCGTGGCACTCGGCGTGGCGATCCGGCCCGACACGACACCTGCCGGCGCTGGCGCCACGACCGTCTCGTTCTCGGAGGTCGCGCCGATCGTCGAGCAACGGTGTGCCGCCTGTCATTCGGACGCGCCGACGGAGCCAGGGTTCTCGACCGCACCCGCGGGAGTCGTGCTCGATACGCCGGAACAGATCACCGCTCGCGCCGACGACATCAAGCGGGTCGTCTCGGCGAAGTCGATGCCGCTCGGCAACGTCACCGGGATGACGGTGCAGGAGCGTATGTCTCTCGTCGCGTGGGTCGCGCAGGGCGCCTCGACCGGAAAGTAGTGGCCAAAGGGAACGGCGGGGTTCAGGCTCCGATCAGGGCGCGACGTTGAACCCAGGTGGCCGCCTGAAGGCGGCCACCCATCGCGCGGGTAGCCACTGCGCAACCTCCCTCGCGGCTCTGCGAGGGAGGGGTCACGGGGAACCGTAGGTTCCCGGCTTCAGGATCCGCGCGAAGCGCGGCAAAGAGAGATGACCGGGGGATGCTGCGATAGGCTCTTCCACCGCAGCATCCCCCGGTTCTACACGAAGTCGAGTTGCACGGGGTTCGGGAAAGCCCCGATCGCCTCACCGCGACGCAGGAGCTCGGCGACCGCGGAGCGCCCCTCGTCGCCGTAGTCCTCCGTCAGCTCGTTGACGTACATCTCGATGAACCGATCGGCGACCGCCTCATCGATGCCGCGCCCGAACTGGAGGGCGTATTCGAGCGCCTCGTCTCGGTGCTCGAGCCCACACCTGATCCCCTCGGCGAGCACCTGGGAGAGATCGCCGAGGCGTTCGATGTCGCGTCGCGCGACGTTGACGCCGAGCGGTAGGGGAAGCCCGGTCTCGAGTAGCCACCATTCGCCGAGGTCGAGCACCTTGTGTAGGCCGATGTCGCCGAACGTGAGCTGGCCCTCGTGGATCAGCAGGCCGTAGTCCGCGCGGCCCGACGCGACCTCGTCGGGAATCTGCTCGAAGGGGAGCTCGCGGACAGGCATGTCACCGAGGGCGAGCCTGAGCGTCAAGTACGCCGTGGTCATCGTCCCGGGCACGACGATCTCCCTGCCGCGTAGGTCGTCGATCGACGCCGGCTCGCGGCCGACGACGATCGGGCCATAGCCCGTGCCGATACTCGCACCGTGCGGGAGGAGCGCGTAGTCCTCCTGCACGAACGGGTAGGCAGCGAGCGAGATCGCGGTGACTTCGAGCCTGGCCGCTCGTGCCCACTGGTTGAGCGTCTGGATGTCGGCGAGCACCTGCTCGAAAACAAAGCCCCTTCGGTCGACGAAGTCTGTCGTAAGCGCCCAGTACATGAAGGCGTCATCAGGATCGGGGCTGTGGCCGACTCGAATCTCCATTGCGAGCCGACGGTAGCACCCTGATGCCACTTGCACGAGAGTGAACCGGCACCCTCGGTGGGTCGGTTAGACTAGCGGCATGGGATTCAAGGATCTGTTCTCGTTCCTCGGTCAGGGTTCGTCGAAAGAAGAGCGCGTGGCGCAATATGTCATCCGCGAACACGACCGTGGCCGCGCCCTGAACGACATCCTCGAGGACAAGTACGTCGTCAACCGACTTCAGTCTCCGCAGCAGCGTGCCCGTCTGCTCGACCGGCCCGAGATCATCAAGGCGATCGGCGGGGACATGTCCGAGGCCTCAGAGGAGTCCAAGGCCGGCTGAGCTGCCGCGGCGTCAGGCTTCCTGACGCCCGAATGTCGCGCGTCGACCCCGCCGACGGCACAAAGCGAAACGGCCCTGGGGGAGGGCCGTTTCGGATGAAGCGAGGGGAGGGGTTGGGATACCTCATTCATCGGCGCTCTGTCGGCCTCGCTCATCCCTCGAACGAGTGAGCTCTGCCGGAAGCCTCTAGAACTGGAAGCGCTGCTCCTCGAACGGATCGGCGTCGTTGTGGTACCCGAGCCGCTCCCAGAAGCCCGGCTGATCGTCGGAGCGGAGCTCGATCCCGCGCAGCCACTTGGCGCTCTTCCAGAAGTACTTCCCCGGCACGATCAGCCGTAGCGGGAACCCGTGCTCTGCCGTCAACGGCTCGCCGTCGGCGTGCGTCGCGAGCATCGCACCCTCGCGCTCGAGGAACTCGACGGGCACGTTGGCGGTGAACCCGGCCTCGGAGTGCGCGATCGCAAACCGCGCCGTCGGACGCTGCCCGACGAGCTCGCGCACCGCCGACCACGAGATGCCGCTGAACGTCGTGTCGAAGCGACTCCATCGCGTGACGCAGTGGATGTCCTGCGTCACCTCGACCCTCGGCAGCTCGTTCAGCTGCCGCCAGTCGAACGTGAGGGACGTGTCGACCTCGCCCGAAACCTTGAAGTCCCAGCCCGTAAGATCCTTCGGATACTTCGCGACCGAGCCGGCATGAAGGACGGGCCACTTCTCCGTCAGGTACTGGCCCTCGGGCAACCGAGCCGGGTCGTACCCGGCCTCGCGCGCCTTCTTCTCTGCCTTGCTCCTGAACATGCTCCTACACTAGACAGCGTGAGCACTCAAGCGTTACAGATTGCTGCTCGCCCACGGGAGTACGTGGGGGTCATCGGTACCGACGCGGCGAGCTACCTGCAGCGAATGGTCTCGAACGATGTCGAGGCGCTCGAGCCCGGCGACGCCTGCCAGGCGCTCCTTCTGACCGCGAAGGCGCGGCTGATCGCGCCATTGACGGTGCTGCGACGCGAAACGGACGACTTCCTCCTGCTGACCGAGCCCGCGCTCGGCGATCGCGTTGTGAACGAGCTCGTGCGATTCCGATTCGCCGCGAAGTGCACCGTCGAGCGCGAAACTCACTCGTCGACGATCGTGTTCGGGGAGCCGCTCGACGAATCGATCCCGACGGCCGACTACGGCGTGCCCGCGTATGAGCTGCTCGACGCCGCGCCGCCATCCGGCGACCTGGTCTCCACGGACGAGCTGGAGAGACGACGGATCCTCGCGGGCACACCCGCGTGGGGCCGCGAGCTCGACGACCGCGTGCTTCCGGCCGAGGCCGGTCTCGAGGAGCGCGCGATCAGCTTCACGAAGGGCTGCTACCCCGGGCAGGAGCCAATCGCCCGGCTGCACTACCGCGGCCATCCGAATCGCGGGTTGCGCGTTCTCGAGCTCGCAGGACACGATGCTCCCGCGTACGACGCGGAGCTGACCCTCGACGGAAAGGCCGTGGGACGGATCACGAGCGCCGTCGCGGACGGCGCCCGTATCCTGGCGCTCGCCTACGTACGACGCGAGGTCCCGGACGATGCGGTGCTCCTCCACGGCTCGGCCCCGGCGACACAGCTACACTCT
>JBKJVI010000048.1:0-27956 GCA_046590225.1 Gaiella sp.
CGTCGGACTACGTGCCGTGGCTGACCGACCGCAAGTGGGCGTACATCCGCATGGAGGGCACCGCGTTCGGCGACGTGCCGCTCAACCTGGAGCTCAAGCTCGAGGTTTGGGACTCACCGAACTCGGCCGGCATCGTGATCGACGCCGTCCGGATGGCGAAGCTCGCACTCAACAACGGCATCTCGGGTGCGCTCGAGGCGCCGTCGCGCTACCTGATGAAGTCGCCGCCGGTCCAGATCGTCGACGACGAAGCACACGAGAACACGGAAAAGTTCATCAAGCAGTACGGCGTCAAGGCCGAGAAGAAGGCGAAGGCCGTCAAGGCCTAGAGGCTTCGGGCGCGAGCGGCAGTGGATGGCCACCCTCCGGTGGCCGTTCGCTGCCGCCCCGCGTCAGGAAGCTCGCGGAGCGGAGTCGTCGGCCACGAAGCCCGCTTCCTTGTGCGTCGTGTCGCAGAAGGGCTTGTTCTTCGAGTGACCGCAGCGGCACAAGACGACCGAGCTTCCCGGCGGGAGCTCGAACGGAACGCCCTCGGCATCGATGATCGTGATGGGGCCGGTGACCTTGAGCGGTCCGTTCGGCCGCACCTGGATTGTGACGTCGGACATGTGTCGACTCTACCTGTGATCGAGCGAGGCTAGAATCCGCCGGCCATGGCTCTTCGCATCTGTCTCGTGACCCCGTTCTCCTGGTCGCTCCCGCATGACGTGAACGAGCACGTGGCCGGCGTGGCAGCCGCCCTGCGGCGGCGCGGACACGCAGTCACGGTCGTAGCGCCCTCGTCGCGTGCCACCGACCTACTCGAGGGTCGACGGGCGCTCCAACGAGGCGCGATCGGGGACCTGGTTGCGATCGGTGCCGCCCTACCGACCTCGCTGACGGAACGCGTCGCCCTCCCGATGGGGCTCCGCGCGAACCTCGCCACGGCATTGTCGCTCGGCTCGTTCGACGTGGTGCACGGCTTCGAGCCGGGCATTTCGAGTCTCTCGTCGGCCGCGCTGCTCGAGGCGCACGCGGCAACGGCAGCGACGTTCTTCTCCACCGACCGGATCGCGGTACCGCCGCGCAAGAACAAGCGCGCCCAGCTGCTCGCCCGCGTCGACGTGCTGCTCGGCACCTCTGGAGAGGCGATCGCCAATGCGTCCGACCGTTTCCCGGGTGACTACGAGTGCGTCTCGATCGGTGTCGACTCTGCGTTGTTCTCACCGTCGTCGAAACGGAAGGTGATCGTCGTCGAGCTCGCGTCTGGCCAGAGCGCTGTCGCGAAGGCGATGCTGCGGCTGCTCCCGACGCTCGCGGGCTGGGAGCTCGTCCTCGCCCGGACGGCCCCTCTGACACGCCGACCGGCGATCCCGGCGAAGCTTCACGACCGGTCGCGCGTGCGCTCGCTCGTGAAGTCAGATGTCCGCCGGGCCATCCTGAGCGAAGCCGCGATCTTCGTCCCGGCTCCGGGGGGCAGCGCTCGCCTCCTGCTCGAAGCACGGTCGAGCGGCTGTGCAATCGCGGAGCCTGCAGGCCTTGCAGAGCAGCCCGAGCTGGCCTCGGCGGCCGTTGCGCGACTCACCGAGGACGAGGGGCTGCGCGCGACGGAAGCTACGAGAGCGCGCGAGCAGGCGGTGCTGGCAGATTTTTCCAACCTGGCCGAGCACCTCGAGTCGGTCTACGGCAAGGCAGCCGCCCGGCGCCGCCCCTCGGCGCCAGGCCAAGCCGGCGAAGGCGATCTCCTGAGTGATCGCGACTGGATCACGGTCGATCTCCACATGCACACGAGCTGGTCGCACGACTGCTCGATCGAGCCGCAAGCGCTCGTCGACCACGCCGAGTCCGAGGGGCTGGGCGCGATTGCAGTCACCGACCACAACGTCTTCGGCGGTGCACTCGAGGTCGTCGAACGCGCACGCAAGCGCAAGCTGATCGTGATCCCCGGTGAAGAGGTCAAGACCGACATGGAGGGCGAGATCATCGGTCTCTTCCTCAAGGAAGTGATTCCGCGCGGCATGACCTTCGCGGAGACGATTTCCGCGATCCGGGAGCAAGACGGGATCGTCTACATCCCCCACCCCTTCGACCGGATGCACGCGATCCCCTCCGCGGCGACGCTGCAGCGGCACATCGCCGACATCGACGTTCTCGAGGTCTACAACGCCCGGCTGCTGTTCGAGGCGTACAACGACGAGGCTCTTCGCTTCCAGCGCAAGTACGGGCTCCTCGCCGGGGCAGGCTCGGACGCGCACGTCCTTCAGGGCGTCGGCACTGGAGCGCTCCGGATGCGCCGTTTCGACGGGCCGGAGGAGTTTCTCCTCTCACTCAGGAGCGCCGAGGTGCTGCGGCGGCCGAAGTCGCTCGCCTACCTGCAGTCGCTCAAGTGGGCTGCCCAGGTCAAGGAGAAGGTCCGCTAGAGCAGAAGGTGATCGAGACACCTGTGCCTACTGCGCCGCCCACCGACGAGATCTACGAACGCTATCTCCGCAAGGCGATCAGCGAGATCAACGAGCTGCAACAGGAGCTCCTCGCGATCGCCGATGAGACGCACATTCCGGTGCTCGGATCCGGGCATCCGCTGGCGGACGTCTTCCTGCTCAAGCACGCTCCACAGCAGGCCGAGATCACCGAGGGAGTCGCCTTCTTCGGCCGCTCGGGCAACGCTCTGCTCAAGTCGCTCCAGCGCCTCGACGTCGACCCGCTCGCGATCTACGGGACGAACTGCCTCAAGTTCGGGACGGAGGACGACGCTCAGGCCCGACCCTGGCTCACGCGCGAGCTCCACATCGTTCAGCCGAAGCTCCTGATCGTGATGGGCGAGGAATCGACCCGATTCCTCGATGCCCTCGAGTTCCCGCTCGCCGACCGGCTGAGCGACCGGGAGGTGGGCGTCCTGCATCGCTTCACGCCCACGATCGAGGCGATCGTGACACCCGACATCGACAGCGCCCTCGATGGCCAGGGAGCGAAGACGGCGTTCTGGAACGCGTTCAAGGCGCTTGGACCGTGGTGGGCGGAGCTGCCTCCGTACTGAGCGCGCGGCGGGCAGCGGCACTCGCCGTTGTCGTCGCCGTTCTCGCCGCCTGGGACGCAGGGGCCGGCGTGCTGCCCGACCTTGGGCCCTCGCCCGACGTCCTCGTGATCGCTCTTCTCGTGCTGCCGGCGACGTTCGCAGTCCCGTGGCTCGCGCTTCCCGCCGCAGCTTCCCGCTTCATCCCCCACGTCGCGGCGGCGCTCGTAGTGCTCTCGTTCCTCCTCTATCTCGCGGGCTTCGGGGCGCTCTTCAACGTCAGCAAGCTCCTCGCGCTGACGGCGCTCGGCTTCTGGTTCATGAGCGTGTTCGAGGCGCTCTCGTGGGTCGTCCTGATCGCGCTGATCATCCCCTGGGTCGACGTGCTCTCGGTCTGGCGCGGGCCGACCGAGTACATCGTCTCGGAGCAACCGAGCCTCTTCGACCGCGTCTCGATCGCGTTCCGGCTTCCAGGCGAGGAGGGCTCGGCCAACATCGGACCTCCCGACATCCTCTTCTTCTCGCTGTTTCTCGCCGCGGCGGCCCGCTTCGAGCTTCGGCTCCACCTCACGTGGATCTCCATGGTCGGCCTGCTCTCGCTCACGCTGATCTCGACGGACGTCTTCGACCTCACCGGCCTCCCCGCGCTCCCGGCAATCGCTCTCGGCTTCCTCCTGCCGAACGCCGACCTGCTCTGGAAGGCCTGGCGCGAGCGCGGCCTCGAGATTCGCGGCTAGCTCTTAAACGATCTCTGGCGAAGCGGCGTCCGTGGTCCGCTCGACGCGCTCGAGCAAATTGACGGTCTCGATGTGTGGTGTGTGCGGGAACATGTCGACCGGGCGGCAACGGACGAGCTCGTATCCGAAGTCCTCACGCAGCGTCTTCAGGTCGGAGGCGAGGGTCGTCGGGTTGCAGGACACGTAGACGATTCGCGGAGCCCTGAGGCGCCCGAGTCGACGGAGTGCCTTTCCGGCGAGGCCGGCACGAGGCGGATCGACGACGACGACATCCGGCTGACCGGCGCGCTGCTGCAGCTCCTCGAGCGCAAGCGAGACGTTGCCGGCGAAGAACGCTGCGTTCGTGATCCCGTTCAGCTCGGCGTTCTCGATCGCGCACGCGACGGACTCCTCGGAGATCTCGACCCCCCACACCGTGAGCGCATCAGGGGCGAGCGTGAGGCCGATCGTTCCCGTACCGCAGTAGAGGTCGTACACCGTCTCGCTCCCCGTCAGCCCCGCGAACTCGCGGGCAATCGAGTAGAGCGTCTCGGCCATCTCGGTGTTCGTCTGCAGGAAGGCGTTCGGTCGCACCCGGAATCGAAGCCCGAGGATCTCCTCCTCGATCGCATCCTCGCCAAAGAGCAGCACGGTCGGGAGATTCGTGATCTCGGCCGGCGTCTCGTTGACGGCCCAGTGGATCGAGCGCACTTCCGGGAACTTTCGGAGCACCTCGACGAGGTAGCCCTCCTCGAACTTCTTGCCCTTCGCCGTGACGAGCTGCACGAGTACCTGGCCCGTGTTGCGCCCCTCGCGGAACACGAGATGACGGAGGTAACCCTTCTGATCGGCCTGGTCGTACGCGACGAGCTTCTCCTCGCGCGCCCATCCCTGCACGGCGTCGCGAATCCTGTTGCCGAGATCTGTCGTCAGCAGGCACACCTCGAGCGGAAGCACCTCGTCCCAGCGACCAGCCCGATGGAACCCGAGAGCTGGACCGTCGGACGTCTGCGTGAACGAGTACTCGAGCTTGTTGCGGTAGTGGTACTGCGAGGCGGCGGGCACGATCGGGTCGACCGGCGGCTCGGCTATACCACCCAGGCGCACGAGTGCGTCGCGCACCTGCGCAGCCTTCGACTCGAGCTGACGCTCGTAGGCGTAATCCTGGAAGCGGCAGCCGCCACAGGCACCGAAGTGCGGGCAGGGCGCTACGACCCTGTCGGGGCCGGGCGTGAGAACCTCGAGCGCTGTCGCCTCCGCGAAGCCGCGCTTGACCTTGGTGACGCGCGCACGCACCGTGTCACCGGGCAACCCACGGCGAACGAAGACGACGAACCCGTCGAGGCGCGCGACACCGTTGCCGCCGAAGGCGAGCGAGTCGACGTGGAGCTCGAGCTCCTCACCATTCGAGACAGGGGCGGCCATCAGCAGCGGAGCCTAGCGGGGATATCACTCAGAGCAGGACGCTGATGAACACCGACCGCTCGCGCGGGCCGTCGAACTCGCAGAAGAAGACCCCTTGCCAGGTTCCGAGCGCGAGGGTGCCGTCGTCACGCAGCGGGATCAGCACGCTCGGGCCCATGAACGCGGCCCGGATATGGGTCGGGGCGTTCTCCTCGCCCTCCTCGATGTGCTCCCAGGGCCAGTCCGACGGCACGATGCGCTCGAGTGCGGTCTCGAAGTCGCGTGCGACCGCCGAATCGGCGTGCTCGTTGATCGTCACGCCCGCCGTCGTATGCGGCACGTAGACGAGCACAGCCGAGCCGCTCAGTCCCGAAACTGCGTCGCAGACACACTGCGTGATGTCGACGAGCTGGCTCTGCCGCTCGGTCGTGACCTTAAACTCGACCACGTGACGGTTATAGCGCCCCGCCGGCGGCAGGTGGCGCACCGACCTCGAGAGGCTTCGCGGCGCCGCCGGACTCCCGGACGAGGTAATCCTCGACGAGCATCACGTTGTCGCGCAGGCGCTCGACGACCTGGAGGAGGGCCGACATCGACGAGATCTCCTCCCGCTGCTCCTGGAGGAACCAGTGCATGAACTGCTCGGCGACAAGGTCGCCGTTCTCCCGCGCGATCACCGCGAGCTGAGAGATCTGGGCCGTGACGCGCTTCTCCTGATCGAGAGCAAGCGCGACCGGCTCGACGTCATCGGCAAAGACCGCCTGCGGAGCAGCGACCGACGGAGTGGTCACGTCGTCTCCCGAGTCGAGAAGGTACTGCACCATCATCATTGCGTGGTTTCGTTCCTCGACCGACTGCCGGTAGAAGTGTGCCGCGAGCTGGGGCAGCGTCTGGGCGTCGTAGTGCACCGCGATGGCGATGTACTGTTGCGAGGCGCCGAATTCGTAGGCGATCTGCTCGTTGAGCTTCTCCTGGAAAGTTGTCATGGCGGGGAATCTAGCGACCCGGGCTAGCATGCCCTCATGGCAGGCATCCCTGACAGCCTCAAGGGCCGAAGCTACACGCGGGTCTCGGACTGGTCGAGGGATGAGCTCGAGCTCACGCTCGACCTTGCGGACGAGCTGAAGCAGGAGCGGCTTCGTCGGAAGGAGCTCCGCGTACTCCCCGGTAGGACGATCGGGATGATCTTCCACAAGCCGTCCACCCGCACCCGCGTCGGCTTCGAAGTCGGTATCGCCGAGCTCGGTGGAATGGCGCTCTACCTCCCCGCGGGCGACCTGCAGCTCGCGCGCGGCGAGAGCTACCGCGACACAGCGCTCGTGCTCTCACGTTTCGTCAGCGCGCTCCTGATCCGCACGTTCGACCAGGAGGAGGTCGATATCTTCGCCGAGCACGCGACGATCCCCGTCATCAATGGGCTCACCGACCTCGCCCACCCGTTGCAGGCGCTCGCGGACGCGATGACGATTCGTGAGCGACTCGGTGGCCTCGAGGGCGTTCGTCTCACCTATCTCGGTGACGGCAACAACGTGTGTCACTCGCTGATGCGTCTCGCCGCACGCTTCGGAATGCACTTCACGGCAGCGTGCCCTGTCGGCTACGAGCCGTCAGCCGTCGTCGTCGCGGCTGCGCAGGCGGACGCCCTCGCGAGCGGCGGCTCCGTCCGGCTCACGTCAGACCCGCTCGACGGCTCGGACGCGGCCGATGTGCTCTACACGGACGTCTGGACGAGCATGGGCCAGGAGGAACAGCGCGAGCAGCGCCTACTCGATCTGGAGCGCTTCAGCCTCGACGGCGAGCTCCTCTCGGTCGCGAGCCGCGAGGCCGTCGCGATGCACTGCCTCCCGGCCCACGTGGGCGAAGAGATCACCGAAGACGTGCTCTACGGGCCTCGCTCACTCGTCTGGGATCAGGCCGAGAATCGCCTGCACACCCAGAAGGCGATCATGGCGCTCGTGATCCGCTAGACGGGTTGCCCCGGTGACCTTTGACGACCATGTAGCGGCTGCGCTCGATTCGCTGCCACCCGATCTCGCTGCCGCGCTCGAGAACATCGTCGTCGTGATCGAGGACGAGCACCCCGAAGACCCGGAACTGTTCGGCCTGTACGAGGGGATTCCGCTCCCCGAGCGCGGTGACATGGCGGGCGAGCTGCCCGACCGGATCACGATCTTCCGCTTGCCGCTCGAGGACGAGTTCGGAGATCCCGCCGCGCTCGAGCGCGAGATCCGGATCACCGTCCTGCACGAGCTCGGTCACTACTTCGGCCTCGACGAGGAACGCCTCGCAGATCTCGGCTACGACTGACGCTGGACACCCGGTTTCCGAAGAAGTTGCGTTTCTGTTGCGTTGCACCGAGCGGTGGAATAGTCCAGGTTGGGTCCAACGTTGGATGGGGTATGAACATCATCGCGACCATCCATGAAGAGATCGACGAGGTCAGCGAGCGCCGGGCAGAACTCTGGCACCGGCTCTCGGAGGGCCGCAATCCCGAAATCGTCGCGCAGATCAAAGAGCTCGACGAGAAGCTCGTCTCCCTCTGGAGTGAGCACCGCGCAATCCGCGCCCGCATCCGGTTCGGTGAACCGGAGCAGATCGTGAAGCGGGCCCGAGCAGAAGAACGGCTGGAACGCGCAGCCTGAACCCGGACTTTGGCGGGGGTGTGGCAGGGTTGAGCCCGCCTCCGCCGTACACTCCGGGCAATGGCTTTCAAACGGCGAGCAGAACCGACGGCGATCGAGGAAGAGCGTGACGCGCTCCGTGAACAGTATGCCGCCCTCGAGGACCTGAAACAGCAGCTGGCTGAACGAATCGGCGCCGTGCGTGAGCGCGAGGTAGAGCTCCATCACGCCCTCGCCGACGTCGATCCCTCGACGCCTCGCAGAGCGGCACCCGTCTTGCCCGCACCCGTCGCTCGGCACCCGGAGGACGACACCGGAGAGAACGCCCAGGAGGCGGCGCGAAGGGAAAGGGATCTGGCTGACCGTGAGCAAGCGTTCGCGGAGCGTGAGGCCGCGCTCGCTGTGCGAGCGGGTGAGTTCGAGGCCGAGCCTGGGCGTGCTGCCGAGGTCGTGGCAGCTGCTTCCGCAGCCGACCCTGACGTGGCTCGACTCGCCCAGATCGAATCCCGCCTCGCAGAGCTGAGAGATGCAGAGAAGCTCTTTCTCCGCACGCGCAACGAGCTAGCCGCGCGCAGCGAGGCGGTCGCCGCGCGAGAGCGGCTCGTCAGCCAGCGCGAACGCGAGCTCGACGAGCGCGAGGACGCAGAGGTCGACCGCTCGGCGACGCCGGGATTCACCGAGATGGAGGCGCGGCTCCGGCGACTCGAGCAGCAACAACAGGACCCACGCGAGCAGACGCTTGGCTTTTCAGGAGGACTTCGGAAGCTCGAGCAGGGTTCACGGCAACAACGACCGAGCTGACCGCGCTACCCTGTAGGCGTTCGGGGCGTTAGCTCAGCTGGGAGAGCGCCGCCTTTGCAAGGCGGAGGTCATCGGTTCGATCCCGATACGCTCCATTTTCCCGCCTCGCCCGCTTCGCGGCGCGAGCGCTGCTGTGCTTTCCGCTCGCTCCGGTGCCTGAAGGCCGGGTTGAGTCCTCCACGATCCATAGGGCTTTGACGTACCCCTTTGTTCAGTACCGTGACCCCTTGGAAGGGCGTGGAGTCGGGGTCGTGCTCCCGCACGGGTCTTTGGGCTGAGCCTGCCGGCGTGTGCGATGAGGCCGCATTTGTTGATGCGAAGGCAAAGCGTTGTTGTGAGGCGTCATGATGCCCCCATGGAGCGCCCTCTCCCTTCTGGCACCGTCACCTTCCTGTTCACCGACGTGGAGGGGTCGACGAGGCTGTTGCACGAGTTGGGAGCCGACGTGTACGCACAGGCACTGGCGGACCATCGGCTCATCCTCCGCGCCGCTTTCTCGGCGCACGGTGGCGTGGAGGTCGACACGCAGGGAGACGCGTTCTTCGTCGCCTTCCCGACCGCGCCGGGTGCTCTGCGTGCGGCGGCTGATTCGATGGAGGGATTGGCTTCGGGGCCGATTTGCGTGCGGGTCGGAATCCACACTGGCACTCCGCTCTTGACGGACGAGGGGTACGTTGGCGTTGACGTGCATCGTGCCGCGCGTATCGCCGCAAGCGGCCACGGCGGGCAGGTGCTGATCTCGGCGTCCACAGCTGCACTGCTCGGTACGGACGGCCTGCGCGACCTCGGCGAACACCGGCTGAAAGACCTCTCCGCGACCGAGCGGGTCTACCAGCGCGGCGACGAGGAGTTCCCGCCGCTGAAGAGTCTCTACCGGACGAATCTGCCGATTCCCGCGACGCCGTTCCTGGGCCGCGAGCACGAGCTGACCGAGGTGTGTGGGCTGCTGGAGGACGTCCGCCTCTTGACGCTTACGGGACCGGGCGGGACGGGCAAGACGCGTCTCGGCCTTCAGGCTGCCGCGGAGGCCGGGGAGCGCTACCCGGATGGGATCTTCTGGGTGCCGCTGGCGCCGCTGCGTGATCCCGAACTCGTCCTCACGACAGCGGGGCAGGCGCTCGGAGCCAAGGACGGTCTGGCGGAACACCTGGCCGACAAGTCGCTGCTGCTTCTGCTCGACAACTTCGAGCACGTCGTCGATGCCGCCCCCCGCCTCTCCGAACTGCTCGGCTCCTGCCCCAACGTCCGTTTGCTCGTGACAAGCCGCGAACTGCTTCGCGTTCCCGGCGAGCAGGCCTACCCGGTGCCGCCGCTCGAGCCGCAGGACGGAACGCAGCTGTTCGTGGCGCGGGCGCGGGCGGCGCTACCGAGCTTCGTCGCGAGCGACATGGTGCCCGAACTCTGCGCGCGGCTCGAGAACTTGCCGCTCGCGCTCGAACTCGCGGCTGCACGCGTGAGGGTTCTCCCACCCGAACAGCTCGTCGAGCGGCTCTCGCAACGGCTCGATCTCCTCAAGGCCGGCCGCGGAGTCGACCCGCGCCAGCAAACGCTGCGGGCGACGATCGAGTGGAGCCACGAGCTGCTGGACGCCGACGAGCAACAGCTCTTCGCGCGGCTCGCCGTCTTTGTCGGCGGCTGCACCCTCAAAACAGCCGAAGCAGTCTGCGACGCCGACCTCGACATCCTCGAGTCGCTCGTCGACAAGAGCCTGGTTCGCGTCCGCGAGGGCAACCGCTTCTGGATGCTGGAGACAATCCGCGAGTACGCCGTCGAAAGGCTCGAGGACTCGGGCGAGGCCGAGATGGTGCAGCGCCGTCACGCGGAACACTTCCTCGCTCTCGCGGAGGAGGCCGAGCCGTACACCCATAGAGTCGACGCGGCATGGCTCGACCGCCTCGATCGAGAGGCCGACAACCTGCGCGCTGCGCTCGATTGGCTCGAGGCCTTCGAGGAGACGCAGCTCGTCCTCCGGCTGGCCGGAGCGCTCATGGACTACTGGGGAGCGAAGGGATACTTGGCCGAAGGGCACCGTCGCCTCGAGGACGCACTCGCCGCCGACGTCAGCCCGACGGCAGCGCGTGCCAAGGCACTCAATGCCGCGGCCGATATGCAAATCGGGCAGGGGGACGCTGCGCGAGTGAGGCTGCGGGCCGAGCAGGGACTTGCCCTCCACCGTCAGCTCGGAAACCAATGGGGCGTTGCCGCGTCCCTCTACCTCCTCGGTGCCTCCGAGGCCGACGATCAGGAGTTCGAGAAAGCACGGCAGCTCTGGGAGGAGAGCGTGCACCTCTTCCACCAGGCCGGCGACTCCTTCCACACGCTCCTCGCGACGCGGATGCTCGCCTGGGCCTATGACGAGCTCGGCGAATCGGATCGCGCCCGCGGCCTCATCGAGGACGTCCTCGAGCAGGCCCGTGCCACTGGCGACAAGCACCTGCAAGTCCATACCCTCGAGTCCCTCGCGCACACGGCCGCCCCGGAGGGGCGCCTCGAGGAGGCGGCGGCGCTACTGAGGGAAGCCTATGAGCTGAACCGCGACCTCGGCGATCGCTTCCGCCAGGCGATCCTCGTCTGTCGCTTCGCCCGAGTAGTCGCGTTTGCAGGCCGGGCGGAAATCGCCGCAAACGTTCTCGCCAGCGGCGAGACGCTCTACGAAGAGATGGGGGCCAGCCCGATGGGATGGCTCCGAAGGGCGAACGACCAAGCACTGATCCTGATCCACGCAGGTCTCGACGAGTCCGCATTCGCAGAGGCCTGGGAGCGCGGCCGGAAGCTGACGGCCGACGAGGCCGTTGCGCTCGCACTCGAATCACTCGATTGACCGTGCCGTATCGCGGGAGCTTTCTCCGAAGCTCTCGCTGCCTGAAGGACGGTCCGCCGCTGCCCGCGAGGGATCTCCTTGTACTTCCGGCACCAACAACCGTGTGGCTAGGCTCGAGTCATGACCGAGACGACCCTCAAGGCTCCCGCCGACGGCTTCGTCTCGACGTTCTCCGAGACCCGCTTCGACGCGATCATCGTCGTCTCGTTCGGTGGGCCCGAAGGGATGGACGACGTGATGCCGTTTCTCGAGAACGTGACCCGTGGACGGAACGTGCCGCGCGAGCGGCTCGAGGAGGTCGCCCACCACTACGAGCTCTTCGACGGCGTCAGCCCGATCAACGCGCAGAACAGGGCCTTGATCGCGGCGCTGCGGGTCGAGCTCGACGACCATGGGATCGGGCTCCCGATCTACTTCGGCAACCGCAACTGGGATCCGTTTCTCGCCGACACGCTGCGCGAGATGGCCGACGACGGCATCGAGCGCGCGCTTGCATTTTTCACCTCCGCGTACTCGTCCTACTCGGGGTGCCGTCAGTATCGCGAGGATCTCTTCAACGCACAACAAGCCGTGGGACCGGCGGCGCCCGAGGTTCTGCGGACACGGGCGTTCTTCAACCACCCGGGCTGGATCGAGGCCAACGCCGATCACGTGCGTACGGCGCTTGCGGAATTCCCTCCGGAACGGCGAAGTCGTCTCGCCTTCACCGCCCACTCGATTCCCGTAGGGATGGCACAGGCGTGCCGCTACGAGGATCAGCTCCTCGAGTCGGCCCGGCTCGTCGCCGAGGCAGTGGGCGTCGACGACTACGATCTCGTTTACCAGAGTCGCAGCGGTCCTCCCCACGTCCCCTGGCTCGAACCGGACATCCTCGATCACCTCGAGAGCCTCGTAGCGCGGGGAGTCGAGGATGTCGTGATCTCACCGATCGGCTTCGTCTCCGATCACCTCGAAGTGCTCTTCGATCTCGACGTGGAGGCGAAGGAAAGGGCAGCCGAGCTCGGGCTGAACCTCGTCCGGGCGTCGAGTGCATCGACGCATCCCGCCTTCGTCGGGATGATCCGCGCGTTGATCGAGGAGCGGATCGCAGCGGGCAGCAGTCGCCCCACTGTCGGACGGTACGCCGCGAGCCATGATGTCTGCCCGACGGATTGCTGCCTACCCGGAACCGGCCGCCCGAGCCCCTGGGCGCACTAGCCGCCGCATCGACCGCCTAGGTGAGGTCGTTCTCCGGCTCGGCGCGGACACTGAAGGCGAGTCGCCAGTCCTCGTCACCCTCACCGTTGATCGAAAGTCGCCACTCGTAGCGACTCCCCGGCTCGAGCGGGAGCGGACCCGAGTTGACGGCAAGCGGAAGCTCGAGCGGAGTTCCTGGCTTGATTCCCGCCGGCCTCCCGACCTCGAACTCGATGTCGTTAAGGAAGACGATGGGCTCGCCCTCGCCTTCCTCGTCGCCGTCGGGCGCGGGAACCGTGACCGCGCGACCGTCAGCGTCGATGAGTTCGAGTCGAAGCGTGTGTCGCCGATTTGCCTGGTCCCAGGGTACGTGCACGAGGATCGCAATGCCGAACGGCGCCGGCTCGGGGCCTGACAGAGACCAACCCCCACCGACGACAGTGAGCTTGCCGTCGGAGACCTGAACGTAGTCCGCAAGAAGCATCGTGACTTTCATCGGAGGCACTCTTGCACAGAGCGATGCAACGAGGACGGCTGAAACGCCCCGATACCTCGAATGTCACAAAACCCCCGCTGATGGGGGAGGTTGTTCCCTCGATCAAGCGGTTGCACTGCGCCGATCTGCCGAGCATTCTGCACAGACATCGGATGCGGCCTCCGGTGACATGCACGAAGTAACAAACCAGCACGAAGTCACCAACCAGGGAGTACCGCATGCATCGAAGACCGCTCACGTTCCTCGCATTCGTCATCGTCGTCCTCGCTCTCGCCGCCTCCGCGGTGGCCGGGCGAGGAGGCCATCCTGGTGACGGCAAGCCGACCGTCAAGCCGCCACCCGGACACGGTCACTGTCACAAGAAGAAGCACGGTCATGATCATCCGTGCAAGCCCAAGAAGGACAAGGACGACAAGGGCCATGAGGCCGACGAGGATGACGACAGCGATGGCTAGCACCATCGAGCTGGGAGGGCCGGCGATCGACGCCTGTCCTCCCGGCGTCGATCGCGCCGATCTTCGGCTCGTCGACGAGCCCGTCGTGACACGTCTACCTGTGACAAAGGTCGTGGTCGTCATCCCCGCTCTCGACGAGGAGGCAACGATCGGTGAGGTCGTCTCGCGGGTGCCGCGCAGGATCGCTGGCGTTGGGCTCGTGGAAGTGATCGTCGTCGACGACGGGTCAGCGGACGAGACGGCCGCGCGCGCAGTTGCCGCAGGAGCTGACGGCATCGTCCACCACGCGCAACGACGCGGACTCGTGCACTCGTTCAAGGATGGCGTCCAGGAGGCACTCCGGCGCGGGGCGACCGTCGTCGTCACCCTCGACGCCGACGGGCAACACGATCCAGCACAGATTCCCGACCTGATCGCGCCGCTCCTCGCCGGCGAGGCCGATATCGCCCTCGGTGCACGCCCCCTCTCGACAGCGACCGAGGGAATGTCACCCGCTCGAAAGTACGGCAACATCGCTGGATCACGTGTCGCGAGTTCGGTGCTCGGCGTCCAACTTGCCGACGCCACGTCCGGCTATCGAGCCTTCACGCGCGAAGCGCTCCTTCGGCTCAACGTCGTCTCGCGATACACCTATACGCTCGAGACGCTGATCGAAGCGGCTCGAAAGCACTTGACGATCGCGGAGGTGGAGGTTCCCGTGCTGCCGCGCCTGCACGGCGAGTCGCGCATGACCCACTCGATCACCCGCTACATCCGTCGCACCGGAGGACAGGCGGCGATGTCCGTGGTTCGGGAGAACCTCGTCTCGATCCTCTTTCGCCTTGCCCTTGGCGCAGGTCTCGTCGCAGTCGCCTGTACTACGCTCTTCCTGCTGGGGTACCACGCCGACGGCGCCGGGCGGCATCTGCCCTCGCTCCTCGCCTCGGTGATGGCGACGATCGCGGCGATGGGGCTGTTCGTCGCCGCGCTCCTCGCATCAGGGATCGAGGCAAGCCGTCGCCTCGTCGAAGACGCCCTGTACCACATCCGTTGCGTCGAGCTTCTGGGCTTGAACGACGGTCGCTGACGCCGGTCAGCTCCCCTCTGCCGCCGAATGACCTCCACCGCTGCTCTTCCTCTCACGCCACGGCCGATTGCAACGCTGTCACCCCACGTGACCGTGGTTGCAACGACCCATCCGCTCACGGTCGGCGCAGCGCCGTTCAACACAGCGATGGTGGCCTCCATGCGACGCAGGGGGCCTGTGGACTTCATCTCCTGGACTCGACCCTATCCCCCGCTCCTCTACCGCAGTGGAGCACACGATCGCGTCTCGGACCCTCCTCGAGTCGAGCCGGCCGAGTTCATCCTCGACTGGGCAGACCCGCGCAGCTGGCGACAGGCAGTCCGGCGTATGGACGAGCTCGAATCAGGTGCTCTCGTCATCCCATGGCTCCATCCGGTCGTTGCGCCCCCGGTCTCATGGCTGCTGAGGAACGCCCCATCCAGGGCGGCACGAGTTGTCGTCTGCCACAACGTCGTCACGCATGAACGAGTGCCGTTCGGTCAGCGG
This sequence comes from Gaiella sp., assembly GCA_046590225.1. Taxonomy (GTDB): domain Bacteria; phylum Actinomycetota; class Thermoleophilia; order Gaiellales; family Gaiellaceae; genus Gaiella. The sequence continues at coordinate 15,035 of JBKJVI010000048.1, forward strand.
ATCACGGCTCGGACGCTGCGACACGCAGACCTGTTCGTGACGCACGCTCCGCATCAACGCGCCGAGCTCGAGGCACTCGGCCTGGGGTCGACCCCGATCGTCGAGGCGTTTCATCCGCGGTTTGTCGCCGCAGATCTCGCACGGGCGCCGTCAACGGCGGCCGTCGTCGGGGAACGGGCGCGACAGGGCGACCCGGATCTCCTTCTGCTCTGCTTCGGAGCCGTGCGACCCTACAAGGGGATAGACCTCGCGCTCGAGGCGCTACCCCACGTCGACCCTTCGCTCACGGTGCGGCTGATCATCGCGGGTCGTTTCTGGGAGGGACGCGTGGCGTACGCCACGCGCATCCGTCAACTCGGGATTAACCGACAGGTCGAGCTCCGCGACCGATACGTCGGGAACAACGAGGCTGCACTCCTCTTCGAAGCGTGCGACGCCGTCGTCCTGCCGTACCGTTCCGCGAGCCAGTCCGGCGTGGTCGGCCTCGCCTTCGCGTACGAGAGACCGGTGATCGCCACCCGGGTGGGCGGGCTCCCGAGAGCAGTGACCGACGGTGTCGACGGGTTGGTCATTGCGCCGGAAGATCCGATCGCACTCGCACGCGCGATCGAGCGCATGGCCCGCGAGCAGGCCGTCCTGCGAGAAGGAGTGCGGCGCGGTCAGGAATCGCAGTCCTTCGATCGCTATGCAGCGCTCGTCGAGTCCGGTATTGCGGGCGTGACGCGATGAGCGACCACGCTGCGGAGTCGATCCCCGGTTTACAACGGGTGTCCGCGCGCCCGAGGAGGTCGCTGCGGGCGAACGTGAGCCTCGCCTTCGTCGGGGACGTCTCGGTCAAGGCGTCAAGCCTGGTCGTTCTGCTAGCGCTCGCTCGCGTGCTCTCGACCGTCGAGCTCGCGCATCTCGGCGTCGCCCTGGCAGTCGGCACGATCGCTGCGACGGTGCTCGACGGAGGAGCTTCCACCATCCTCATGCGGGACGGATCTACGCCGCATGCGCGAACAGCACTCACATTGGGCTCTGGTCTCGCGCGGCTGCCGCTCGCGTTCGGGGTACTCGCCGGAGGACTCGTCGTCGGCCGGATGTTCGACCACGTCGCTCTCGGGATCGCCACAGCGGGCCTCGCTATCGCGACAGCCGTTGCATTGACACTTTTCGGCGCATATCGGGCCACACAGGACTTCACGACGGAAGCTGTCGCCAAGCTCGCGGTCGCTGCCGCCACCCCCGTCGCGGTGCTCGGCCTTACCGCCACCTCCCCGACAGCGTCGGTCGCGATTCTGGGGTTCGCGCTCGCGTGGGTCGCGGGAATCGTCGTCCTCGCGGTCCGCGCTTCACGCGTCGGACCCTGGACGGTTGCGGCGCCGATGTTGCCATCGCTCGTCGCCGGGATGCCGTTTGCCGTCATGGCGGTCGCCACGCTCGCGTACTACCGATCCGGGACGATCTTCCTCGGGCTGACGGCACCCGCAGTCGAGACTGCGACCTACGCGCTTGCATCGACAATCGGCTTCGGCCTCCTCGTTCTCCCGAACGCGATCACGACCGGCCTCCTTCCGCGCCTTTCGGCAGAGCCCAGCGCGACCGTGCGGTGGAAGATCTCCACGTCAGCGCTTCGCTGGTGCACCGTCTTCTGCGCACTCCTCGCCGCCACTGTCGTTGCATTCGCGGCAACGGGGGTCGAGTTCGCGTTTGGGCCGAAGTACGGCGACGCCGCGATTCCGCTCGGGATCCTCGGGATCGCGCTCGTGCCGGTTGGGATCAGCTCCGTGCTCGGTACGGGCTTCATTGCCGAGCACCGTACCGCGGTCGTGGCGAAGCAAGTCGGCCTGGCACTCATCCTGAACCTCGCCCTCTGCGCGGCTCTCATCCCGCGCTTCGGTGCCTCGGGTGCAGCGCTTGCGACGCTCGCAACCGAGGTGTTTGCGGTCGGCTACCTCGCTTCCCGCACCGAACCCCTGGCCGCCCGATGGTTCGCTCTCTCGGCGGAGCACAGGCTCGCTGTCTGCGTAACCGGCGGCGTCACCACACTCCTCGGACTCGAACTCGTAGCGATCGCCACGCAGTATGGACTGCGCGTGATTTCGGATGCGCCGAGCTACCTCGCGTTGATCCCAAGGATGGCGGCCCGACCGCTCGAGCCGGTGAGCGCGTTCTTCACCACGTCGAGCCTGGCCGAGAATCACGCAGGCCCGTACACACAGGCACTCGCCTCGGTCTGGAGCGCCGGGGGCGGCGAACCGTGGAATGCCGGGCAGCTGTCGCGATTCCTCGGCCTCGTCGGGATCGCCGCGACCGTTCTCCTTCTCCACGCGACATTCGTGTGGTCCCGGAGCCAGGTACGTTCGCGCGTTGCCTGGATCACGATCCCGATCCTCCTCGTCCTTTTCGGGCCGGCACACGTCATCTGGGCGGGAGACTTCACCTTCCACGGATTCCTGTACGCCGCGTACTACCCGCAGACGGTGGGCATGGCCCTGATGCTCTACACGCTGGTCGTGACGGACGGCAACCCGAGGCGCCTCGGGTTGACGCTCGGGTCCGCGCTCGCCTGCGCGACGCTCCTCGTCCACCCGTTTACAGGCCTTCTGCTTTGCGTCCTCGTCCTTGCCCGCGGTTTCTTCGCTGCAAACGCTCGGCAGCAAAACTGGGGAGCCGGAAGCACGTGCCTCGCGATTGGATTCGTGACCGCGCAGATCTGGCCGTCGTTCTCGATCACGCAGGCCCTCGGCGAGTCCGGAGTGCACGGCGCCCTTCTTGTTGCGGTGTGCGCTCTCGGACCGATCGTCGGACGCGTGGTGCCTCCCGCCGGAACACGTCTCGTGCGCTGCTACCGCCAGACGCTCGAGCTTGTCGGATCCCGGAATGCGATCCTCGCACTCGCAGTCGCGGGCGTCGGGACGATCGTGATCCTCGCCGGCTTCGAGTTCCTCCTCTTTGCCCGGCCCAACCCCGACCACCTCGCACGGACGAACCGGCTCAGCCTCTACTGGGTCGAGGATCGCTGGCGCTGGCCGCTCATGCTCGCGGGCGGTTGGATCGGGATTGCCGGCCTCGCACGGCTTGCCCTGAAGGGGAGCTCACTCCCTCTCGTCTGGTTCGGCGGGTGCTACCTCGCCGGCGTTGGCGGCGCCGTTGGGCTACCGATGCCTCTGTGGTGGAGGCTCCTCCTGTTTTGCCAGATCCCGCTCGCACTCGGCGTCGCCGCGCTGATCGCCGATCGCCGATCGTCTCCCAGAGCCATCTCGCTCGCGACCGCCGGCCTCGTCGGCTCGGGAACGCTCAAACTCGCGACACTCCTCCTCGCTCCAGCGACGATCACGTACTTCGGGACGCAGCTCCAGCCCTCGTACTCACTCGGCTCGATCGTCCCGAAGGCACCCGGCCTTGTGGCCACCGATCCGTTCACGAGCTACTTCGTCCCGGGCACGACCGGTCACCGGGTTCTCGTCGTAACCAAGGCGCACGTCACGTCGCAGGCGGAGCTCGAGCAGGCAAACCGTGGCTACGCGCTCTTGCACCGTTTCGCGATGGGTCGCTCGTGGTGGGAGGCGGCGCAGGCCATGTACCGGCAGGGAGTCCGCTACGTCATCGTCGAGAAATCGACCTCGCTTCGCGCGCCGACCCTCGAGAGCTTCTCGACGGGGCCAACCCCGCTCGTCCGCACTCCACGGGACCGGGCTCTACTCGGGCGGTACTTCTACCGCAACAACCGTGTCGGCACGCTGCTCTACGACGAGGCACCGTACGTCGTCTATCGACTCGAGCGGAAGAAGCTGTTCCCGTGACCGAAGCGGAACCACTTCTCACCGTCGTCGTGTGCACGCATGGCCGCCCCAACGACCTCGCGCGCTGCCTGGCGAGCATCGCCAAGCTCGAAGACCCCATCGAGACGATCGTTGTCGACTCGGCATCGGATCCGCCGTGCGCCGACGTCGTCGCACCGTTCCGCGCCCGAACCATTCGTTTGGAGCGGCCCGGACTGTCGATCGCGCGGAATGCAGCCCTCCGTGCTGCGTCATGCCAGTTCGTCGCGTTCGTCGACGACGACACCGAACTGGAGCCCGACTGGGCGCGGAGGATCCTTGCGCCGTTCGCGGACCCGGTCGTCGGATGCGTCGGAGGGACGTGCTCTCCCCGTTTCGCGTCCACGAGACCAACGTGGCTCTCGGATCGACTGCTCCAGTACGCGGGCATCACCAACTTCGGTCTCAGCGCTCGTCCTTCGACATCGACAGCCGACCTGCCGTTCGGCGCAAATCTCTGCGTCCGCCGAGATGCGGCCCTCGCTGCGGGCGGGTTTCCGGAACAGCTCGGACGAATCGGGAGCGATCTTCTCTCGGGCGAGGAGTCCGCGCTGATGGTGGCACTACGTGACCAAGGCTGGCTGATCTGGTTACAGCCAAACGCGGTTGTCCACCACCATGTCGCGCCCGAGCGTTGCACCGGCGACTATTACTGGCGCCGACTCTGGTGGCAGGGCATCTCCCGCGCGCGGGGCGGAACGACGCCGCGAATCACGACGCGACTCCTGATCGCGGCCCCGGTACGCGTTGGCCTGTGGGCGGTCACACGCGACCGGTTCTACCTCTACCGCACGGCGGAGACGGCCGGCTACCTGCGCGAGGCGATCCGACAGTGGGCCTGACGACCGAACGCTCGATAACGGTCGTTATCCCTGCCTGGGGTGACTACGTCTCGATGCTCCCGGCGTGCGTCGAATCGATCCTGACGCAGCGGGGAGCCTCGGTTCACGTGATCGTCGTCGACAATGCGTCCGACGTTCCGCTCCCTGACCTTCCCGAAGTCGTCGAGATCGTGCGACTCCCGGAGCGAGTCGGGGTCGGAATCGCACGAAACGCCGTGCTGGGTCGGATCGAATCACCGCTCGTCTGCTTCTTCGATGCCGACGATGTGATGCTTCCCAACATGCTCTCAACGCTTGCACATGGCCTCACGCTGAAGGGAGACGCGGTGGGAGCGGTCGCGAGGTTCCTCACGTGGAACGCCACAACGGACGAACGTACCGATGCGGGACGGATGCCCCGACCGATCGTCTACCGGCTCGCGAAGTACCGACGGCTCTTCGCGGCATCGAACCTCATGTTCAACTCGTTCCTCGTCGCGGGTGGCCTCTACCGCACAACGGCCGTCCGAAGCGCAGGCGGGTTCGGCGACGGGAACCTCGGTGAAGATTGGCTGCTCGCGATCGGTCTCACCCTCCGAGGCAGCCTCGTCTTCGTCCCGGATCCCCTGTTCCTCCATCGGATTGAAGACGGCTCGCTCTGGCACAGAGAGCATCAGAGAGCGGAGGTGGAGCACCTCTACGCAGCCGCACGCAGGCGCGTAGCCACAGACGCCGGTGCCCCATTGTGGGCACGCTGCTCTCTCCCCGCGACACATCTCGTCCACCGCATCGAGATCTTGCGGCGTACGCGCAGCGGCTCGCTCCACCCCGCAGCGTCATGAGCACTCTTCACACCTCGCTGCGCGTGCCGCGCCCGGCGACCGCCACCGTGCTCTGGATGACAGGCTGCGTCTCTGCTCTCCTCGCGTTCGCAGTGAGGACGACGCAGACCCATTCGGGGCTCCTCTACCCGGATGGGTACCAGTACCTCCTGATGGCACGGGGGCTCGCCGAGCGCCTGAGCACGACGACACGTCTCGGCCCGGAGGGAGATCACTTCGTTCCGAGCCTGGACGCGGCGGCGAAGCCGTTCTTTCCCGTGCTGATCGCCACAGCTGATCGCCTCGGTATCGACCCACTCGTGGCGGCGAGAACCATGACCACGTTGGCAGCCGCCTCGGTCGTGGTTCTCGTCGGGCTTCTCGTGCTCCGGCTCACCGATTCTGTCGCGGGCGCCGTAGTGGCCTCGTCCGCGTGCCTCGTGAGCCCGACGCTGGCGTTTTGGTCCGGATTCATGGGTGTCGATCCGATTGCCCAGGCACTGGCTCTCGGCGCCGGGCTTGCATGCACGTTCCGTCGGCCGATGTTGACCGGAGCCCTAGCCGGACTGGCGGTCGCCACGCGGCCCGAGTACGCGGTCATCGCATGTGCCGCCTCGGTTGCGGCGCTTGGCTCGAAAAGGTTGCGGGAGGACGCGACTCAGGCGCTCGCGAGTGGATCGCTCGCTGTCGGACTCGTCTTCCTGGTGGCCCACCCCACCCTCGCACTCCCGCGGCCCGCGCTACTGCTCACGGGATTGCTCGCTGTGCTCGTCGCCGCTGCCGGGATCGTGGCTGTGACCCGGCACCCGCGGATCGCCGTGGCGGCCGCCCTGGCGATCGCGATCCTCCTCGCCTCGGGGGGTGGCGGGCATACGGTCGTTCGGGCAGATGGAGTCCTTCTCGTCCTCGCATTTGTTGGTGTCTTCGTCGTGGGCCAGCATGCCGATGACCGAGTTGCGGTCGCCGTGGTCGTCGTCTGCGCGGCTGCACTCGCGGCCGTCTACACGGTCAAGAATCCGTCCTCGGACCGATACCTCGCCGTGCTCATCCCGATGGCGGCGATCGTCGCTGGAATCGCTGTCGCCCGCCTCGGTGCGCGCCACGGGAACCGATTTCTGGCAGCCACGGTCTGCGCGAGCCTGCTCGTTGCAGCCGTACTCACGCCGCGCCCACCGGCCGTCGGTCTCGATGCGTTTGCTCAGCTGGCGCCACGGTTGGCCGACCAGCCGGCGATCCCCCTTGTCACCGCGACGCCCGATGCGTACGGGTGGCTTCTACCTCGCCGAAGCGTTCGCGCAATGCGTGCCGGGGAGCGCGGCGTCATTCTCCTCGACGGCGCGCAGCGCCTCTACGCGGCCGACTTCGACGCGCGCGGCCGAGAGATCGCGTGGGTGGCCGAAGCGGAATTCATCAGACCCGATGGCTTGGTCGATGACGGAGGTGCCCGCCTCGTACTGGGTATCGTGGTTCCCCGGAAGGGCTGAGCGCGCTCCTCATCCTGCCTCGGCGACGAGCGCTCCAAAGCCCACCCTGTCCGCGAGAGAGACCGGAAAGAGCGGTGAGAAGACAATCGCCGCGGCACCATCGGCGCAGTCCCGGGCAGAGGTTATGGCCGCGGCGAGGTTCTCCGTGACGCGCAGGTTCACTCCTCGGGCGCCAAGCAGCGATCCAAGGCGGCTCCCGGCAGGCCCGAAGACCACGACCGCGCGGGCCACGCGCGCGATCTCGTCACAGGCATCGCTCAGAAGCGCCGACTCCTCTGATGTCGAATGAACGAAGCCACCACCGGCGTCAACCATGCCTCCTGCGATCAGGACGATCGACCGTTCGGGGTAGCCGGCAAGAAAGGTCGCAGCCTTCATCGGAGTAGCGGCCATCCCGTCGTCGACGACGGAGACGCCACGAAGCCTGCCAATGAGACGCCCGCGGTACGGCAACGGTGACGCCGCTGCAATCCCGTCCACGACGTCGGTCGGGGAGGCGCCGGCGACTGACCCGATCGCCGCCGCCGCGACCACATTTCCGGAATGCACGGTGGGGAGAGAGGCCAGGGCGAACGATTCCTCTGTCCCATCTCGCGCGACGAGCACGAGGCTCGACGTCGTATCGAGGTACGCCCCGACCATCACGGAGCGACGGCTGGAACACTCGACGAGCTGGCCGCGTGCGTGGGTGGCAAAGCTCGCTGCGGCGTCGTCGGCATTGAGCACGAGCGTGTCACCGGCACCTTGATGCGCCGCGATCGTTGCCTTTGCAGCGTGGTAGTGCTCCAGATCGCCATGCAGCTCGAGGTGATCGGGCCAGAACGAGACGATCGCGGCGATCGTCGGGCTGGACCGCATGAACGCGAGGTGCGAGCTCGTCAACTCCAGGAGGAGAACGCGATTGGTCGTCCCGGCTTGATCGGCGAGCACGTCGAGGAGCTCGCCGGTGGGCCAGAGGTTACCGGCGCGGGCACCCGCGCTCATGGCGACATCTACTCCACCCGCGCGGAGAATCGAGGCGACGAGGGACGTCGTCGTCGTCTTGCCGGCCGTGCCCGTGATACCGATCGTCGGGCCGCGCCACCGCTCGAGGAGCAGCTCGCCGAGGCACGAGATACGTGTTCCCTGCGCACGGAGGCGTTGCACGCGGGGCGCAATCTCCGGTGTCCAGACGTCGAGGTAGGCGATATCCGCCGGCCCCGGATCGCGATCGAGGTCGGCGCCGGCCTCTACCATGATCCCGAGGTCAGCGAGGTCGGCGACGGCCTCTTCGGCGTGAGAGCTGCTCGCGATCCGCACCGTTGAGCCTTCTCCCGCAAGGAATCGTGCGAGTGCGCACGCATCCGGGTCGGCCCCCTCGACGAGGACATTCATGCCCTGAGCACCGCTATCTCTGGAGCCCGTGAGCACAGGGGTGCCCGGCGCCAGGAGTCGGTGCGGTGCCGGGCTCGTGCGAGGGTCAGTGGGGTGTCCGGCAACGTTAGACCCGAACTGATGGTTGCGGGGCACCCCACTCCATGGTGAGTGCGGTAGTGCGGCACCTCACAACAATGCTATGTCCTGTCGAAGTTTGCGAGGTGCCGCACTAGCGCGTTTGCGGGAATCCGAGGTCGACCTTGCTTGTCGCAGGGTCGGGCCAGCGGCTCGTGACGACCTTCCCACGGGTGTAGAAGTGAATCCCCTCCGGCCCGTAAATGTGGCTGTCGCCGAACAACGACGCGTTCCAGCCGCCGAAGGAGTAATAGGCGACGGGCACGGGGATCGGGACGTTGATCCCGACCATCCCGGCCTCGACGTCGAACTGGAACTGGCGGGCGACGCCACCGTCGCGCGTGAAGATCGCCGTTCCGTTCCCGTACGGGTTGTCGTTGATCAGCTTCAGCGCCTCGTCGTAGGTGTCGACCCGCATGACGCCGAGCACCGGCCCGAAGATCTCGTCGCGGTAGGCGTCCATCTCGGTCGTGACGTTGTCGAGGAGCGATACGCCGAGGAAGAACCCGTCACCCTCGGGGGCCGTCTCGCGTCCGTCTGCGAGCACGCTCGCACCCTGCTGCGCACTCGAGTCGAGGTAGGAGGCGACCTTGTCACGATGCGCCTGAGTGACGAGCGGTCCCATCTCGGAGGCAGGATCCATCCCATCGCCAACCGTGATCTTCGGGAGCCTGTCTTTGATCGCGGCAACGAGCGAGTCGCCCGCGTCGCCGACCGCAACGACGACCGACACGGCCATGCATCGTTCCCCTGCCGAGCCGAAGGCGGCGCTGACGGCAGCATCGGCCGCCATCTCGATGTCCGCGTCGGGCAAAACGATCATGTGGTTCTTCGCGCCGCCCAATGCCTGCACGCGCTTGCCGTGCTTCGTACCCGTCTCGTAGATGTAGCGGGCGATCGGCGTCGAGCCGACGAAGCTCAGGGCCGCGATGTCGGGATGCTCGAGCAGGGCATCGACCGCGACCTTGTCGCCGTGGACGACATTGAAGACGCCGTCCGGCAGACCGGCCTCCTTGAGGAGCTCCGCCGTGAACACGGATGCGGACGGGTCCTTCTCCGACGGCTTGAGCACGAACGTGTTGCCGCACGCGATCGCGGGCGCCCACATCCACATCGGAACCATCGCAGGGAAGTTGAACGGCGTGATCCCGGCGACAACTCCAACCGGCTGGCGGATCGAGTAGACATCGACGCCCGTCGAAGCCTGTTCCGAGAATTCTCCCTTGAGCAGAGTCGGGATCCCGCACGCAAACTCGATCACCTCGAGACCGCGTGTCACCTCGCCCATCGCGTCCGAGAGAACCTTGCCGTGCTCGGCGACGAGCAGCTTTGCGATGTCCTGCTTGTGCGTGTGGACGAGCTGACGGATGTTGAACATCAGCTCCGCGCGCTTGGCCAGGGAGACGTTGCGCCACGATCCGAATGTCTCCCGCGCAACGGCAACGGCCTGACCGACCTCGTCGACCGATGCGAGGTCGACGGCGCCGCTCTGCCGTCCCGTCGCCGGGTTGAACACGGGGCTCGTGCGGCCCGAGGTTCCTGCGACGCTTCGGCCTCCAACCCAATGGTGAATAGGCGTGATTGCAGTGTCAGTGGTTTCCGGCGCGTGCTCTCCGGCTGCCGATGCGAGTTCAGTCATGTATGCCTCCTGAAGATGTGGACGGAGGGTATCTCGTTCGCGCCGTACTCGTGCTCTCAGCCGACCACCTTTTTGAGAGCCGTGATCCGCACGTAGCTTCGACGCAAGCCAGCAACCGGGACCTTTCCATTCTCGGCCGCCCGCACGACGCTCTCGTACGCACCGGCGCTCGACGCCTCGCCGCCCGTCAGAAGGAGGAGATCGATCCCCGCCTGAGCAGCGAGGCTGGCGACGCCGTCGATCGTGCGGCCCCTGCTCGCCGCCGCGCCGTCGAGCGAGTCGGTGATCGTGACACCCTTGAAGCCCAGCGTGCTCCGCAGGAGTGCCTGGATCCGCGGCGACCACACCGCGGGCTTCTCGTCGAGCGCCGGGTAGGTGGCATTCGAGATCATCAGCAGCGGGGCTCCCACTGCGATCGCTCTGCGAAACGGGAGCAGATCGGTGCGCCTCAGCTCCGCGAGGGTGGCGGGCAGGGCGACAGCGGTGCGATCGGTGTTGCGTGTCGCTCGGCCAATACCGGGGAAGTGCTTCAGCGCAGCCGCCACGCGGGCGGAATCAAGACCCTGAGCAAACGCCGTTACGGCAGCTGCAACGCGGCTCGGATCCGTCGCGAACGTGCGCCGCTCGAGCGCCATGAACGAACCCGGGGCCGGGACGTCCGCGACGGGAGCGAGGTCGACGTTGATCCCGGCGGAGCGGAGCTGCAGGCCCGCCGCGCGCGCTTCCTGCTGGATGCGTGCGGGGCTCAGACGTCCGAGCTCGGACGTCGCAAGAGCCGGCCCCGCCCAGGGAACACGACGGATCTCTCCGCCTTCCTGATCGGTCGCGATCAGAAGCGGTATGCGCCCCGACGTGCGCGCGGCCCGCTGCATGGCCGCGACGGATCGAGCGAGCTGCGCGCGACTCTCGATGTTGCTACCGAAGAGGATGATTCCTCCCACCTCCCCACGGTGGATCCGGGCGAGGAGTGCGGGCGACGGCGAGGTTCCCTGCATCGCCACGACGAACTTCTGGCCGACCAACTCGCGGAGGGTGGGATCCTCGACCGATCGTGCCGTGCGCTCCGAAGTGCGGTTGTCGGCGGCTTGCGCCCGACCGGCCGCCTGCTCCCGTCCTACCGCGCCGACGACGACGAGAAGGCAGAGCAGAGCGGTAGCGACGACGACCCGGCACAGCCTGCTCGGGCGGGCCTGCACGGCGCGCAGCAGCATTCTCGCACTCACAGTCCCAACCTCCTCCAGCCCTCCACCCGGAAGGGCCCCCGGGGGAGCAGGCTCCCTGATTGAACGCTACCAGCGCGCGCGTGCACGCACTGTGCCGGAAGTGCGCCGGAAGTGCGCCTGAAATCGAGCGACTCTCCCGCGCGCCGCCCCGAATGCGCGCTGGATCCGGGGCCTCGTCGAGGGCGAGGGCTACAGCAACCCGGCCTCGGCGAGGGGCCGGCGCGCCCAGGCGAAGCTCCTCGTGTACCAGTCCGCGAGCGGCTGCAGCGTGACTCCGGCACTCGAGGAGTGCACGAACCAGCCGTTTCCGACGTAGATGCCGGAGTGACCGACCTCGGCCGACGAAGACTGAGGGCCTCTGTTGCCGAAGAAGATCACGTCGCCGGGCTCGAGGTTCTCAATCGCAATGCGCGCTGACTTCTTCACTTCACCGCTCATCGAGTATGTCGTCCGTCCCTTGAGCATGTCGCCGAGGAAGGGGGCGCCGGGATAGGGCTTCGTCTTGTAGACCCGCCAGATGAAGCCGGAGCAATCGAAGCCGCCCGGCAGGCTCGCGGTGCCTTCGGGTGCGGTCGCCCTCCAGAGCGTCTGCGTCGACTCGGACGTGCCGGCCCAGACGTACGGATAGCCGACGAATCGCAGCGCCCGCGTCAGCACCGCGCGTTGCCATTCGCCGATCTCGGACACGGAAAACGTCTGGCTGAGCGTGTCGACCCAGACGATCCGGTCGGCGGACAGCTTCAGTGCACGAGCGAGCGAATAGGCTGCCTCAGCCCGTGTCGCCGGCTGGTTCGGGAGCAGCTCCAGCTGATCCTGCCCCTGAGGATGGTTGAATCGGAGGCCGAGCAGCCGCGCGACGGTCTCGGTTCCGAGCATGCCAGTCGGGGCCAGCCCCGCCGCGTCTGCCGCGCGTCGGATTCGCTTCGCTGCCTCTGTCAGTCCGAGTGCACCAACGAGCTGTGCGTCGAGCTCGCGCATCGTCACGAGACGAGTCGGATCAGCGGGTGTCGTCCTACGCTTTCCCCATGCCGCGAGCGCGGCGGCGAGCTCACCGCGGGTGAGCGGGTCTGCCGGCCGGAAGGTCGAAGGATCCGTACCGAGAAGACCCGTCGATGTGACCACCTTGATCTGCGCGTCGGCCCACGAAGGGCCGCCCGGTTCGGACGGGCCGGCAACCGCGGCGGACGGCGGCACGGCAGGCGGCACCGCCAGGGATGTGCCAGCAGCGCCGAGCGAGAGGAGAATGGTGGCTGAGAGCGCGAAAAACCGCCGCATTCCCTCAATATCGGCGATTCCGCGACTGTCTTGAGCGGCTAGTCACCCGACGGGTGGGTCCCACCAACGAGGTTCTTACAAGATTCGAAACGACCGGGAAGCAGACGACCGAACCGGTACCGTGTTCCTTGATGCGGCGACACGCCCCCTTGCTCCTCGTCTGTTTGGCGCTTGTCGTCGTCGCAACGGCTGCCGCCGCGACGCGCCAACCCGCACCGGCTACCGCCGGCCCGACGGTCACCGGCGGAAAGGCATCGCTCGCAGCACTCCGCGGCAAGCCGGTGTTCGTCAACGTCTGGTCTTCGTGGTGAAGCACGTGTCAGAGCGAGGCAGTTGCCTACGCACGTTGGGTCAAGCAGCAG
>JBKJVI010000149.1:0-26365 GCA_046590225.1 Gaiella sp.
CGCTTTGGGGATCACGACCGAGGGCGTCAAGATCCCGTTGGGGCTCTGGGAAGGTTCGACGGAGAACGCGACCGTCGCGACGGCGCTGCTGTCGGACTTGGTCGAGCGTGGTCTCGATCCCGCCCAGGGGATCCTGTTCGTGATCGACGGCGCCAAAGCGTTACGGAAGGCGATCCGGCTCGTGTTCGGCGACGCACCGATCCAGAGATGTGTTCGCCACAAAGAGCGGAATGTGCTCGACCACCTGCCCGAGCGCGACCGGCCCGCCGTCAAACGACGGTTGCGGGCCGCCTGGGCAGAACCCGCCTATGGCCGTGCCCGCGAGCGGCTACGCGCTCTCGCGGGCGAGCTCGAGCACACCCACCCCGGCGCTGCCGCCTCCCTCCGAGAAGGGCTCGAGGAGACGCTGACGCTCACCCGGCTCGGGATCAGCGGCTCGCTGAAACGCACGCTCGAGTCGACGAACCCCTGCGAGTCGATGATCGAGTGTGTCCGCCGCAGCAGCCGCAACGTCAAACGCTGGAGCTCAGGCGAAATGGCGATGCGTTGGACTGCCGCCGGCATGCTCGAAGCCGAGAAACAGTTTCGACGCGTGATCGGCTACCGCGACCTCGCCACACTCGTCGTCGCGATCGAACACGAACTCGCGGCGGACACACCCCGGCCCACCCGCCCGAAGGAGACCGCTATCGTCCTCACCGCCTGACCATCACACCGGAACCGCCGTCGCCAAATTCCACGACGAACGGGACATCCTCCCCGTCGGGGGCGATGTAGAGTCTCGCAACGATCCTTATCGTTCTGGCCGTTCCGGTCGGCGCGCCGCGACGTTCGGCACGATGGTTACGACGAGCAGGAGGCACTGATGACCGGGACGCTGGACGAGAAGGACTCGACGATTAGTGGTCGGGGAGTGCCTGCCAAGGTCTTCCGCACGGAGCTGAACCCGGTCGACCTGCTCGTGCGTGCCGCCCTCGTGTACGCGGAGAAGGAAGCGGTCGTCCACGGCACGCGCCGCTACACGTACGCGCAGTTCGGCGAGCGCGCGTGGCGCCTCGCCAACGGGCTTCGTGCTGCCGGACTCCGGAAGGGTGATCGGATCGCGACGCTCCTGCCCAACTCCCCTGCGATGCTGGAAGCGCACTTTGGCGTTCCGGCGGCGGGCGGGATCCTCGTCACGGTGAACACCCGGCTCTCGGGCGCCGAGGTCGAGTACATCCTGCGTCACTCGGGTGCCGGCACGCTCCTGCTCGACGCGGAGTTCGCCGAGCTCGTGGAACCGCTCGACCTCTCCGGCATCGACGTGATCCGGGTCGACGACACGGGCGCTCCCGGCGACCCGTACGAGGATTTTCTCGCTGCGTCGTCCCCGGAGCAGCCGGAGAGCTGGCTCGAGGACGAGGAGGAGACGATCTCGATCAACTACACGTCAGGCACGACGGGCCGGCCGAAGGGTGTGGAGTACACGTATCGCGGCGCCTACCTGAACGCGCTCAACGAGGCCCTCGTCACCGGGTTGTCGCCCGAGTCTGTCTTCCTCTGGTTGCAGCCGATGTTCCATTGCAACGGCTGGTGCTTCGCCTGGGGCGTCACGGCGGTTGCGGGACGTCACCTGACGCTCCGCAAGGTCGAGCCTGACCGGGTCTGGGAGATGATCGACGCCCACGGCGTCACCAACTTCAACGGCGCCCCGACCGTGCAGCTGATGGTCATCAACCACGCGAAGGCACACCGTGTCGAGCGTCAAGTGACGGTTATGGTCGCTGCTGCGCCTCCCTCGCCGACGTTGTTCGCGCGCATGGACGAGCTGAACTTCCGCGTGATCCATGTGTACGGGCTGACCGAGACCTACGGCCCGACCACCATGTGCCCCGAGCAGGAGGAGTGGCGGTCGCTGCCGACCGCCGAGCGGGCACGACTGCTCTCGCGGCAAGGGCAGGCATACCCGTCGGCCGATCTCGTCCGGGTCGTCGACGAGGGGATGGACGACGTCCCCCGCGACGGTGAGACGATGGGTGAGGTCGTGATGCGCGGCAACATCCTCATGGCCGGCTATTTCGACGACCCCGAGGCGACGGCAACCGCATTCCGAGGCGGCTGGTTCCACTCCGGGGACCTCGCGGTGTGGCATCCGGACGGGAATGTCGAGCTCCGCGACCGCGGTAAGGACGTCATCATCTCGGGCGGCGAAAACATCTCCTCGATCGAGGTCGAGCAGGTGATCGTCGCCCATCCCGCGGTGCTCGAGTGTGCCGTCGTCGGTGTCCCGCACCCACTGTGGGGCGAGCGTCCTAAAGCCTTCGTGACCCTGAAGGAGGGCACGACCGCAACGGCGGAGGAGATCCTTGCCTTCACCCGCGACCGCCTCGCTCACTACAAGTGCCCCGACGCCGTCGAGTTCGGCCCGCTTCCGAAGACGTCGACCGGCAAGGTGCAGAAGTTCGCGCTGCGCGAGAAGGAGTGGGCCGGGCACGAGACGCGGATCAGCGCCACGTAGCACCGGGCTCCGTCCGGCGCTATCGTCCCTCGAGATGGCAATCGCGACCCGCGAGCACCTGCTCGTCCGCATCGAGCCTCCGGCTGCCCGCATCACGCTCAACCGTCCCGAGAAGCGGAACGCGCTCTCGATGGATCTGATGGAGGAGCTGATCTCGACGCTCGAGGAGGTGGGCGCGGCCCCCGAGGTGCGGGCGATCGTGATCGAGGGCGCCGGCCCGGCGTTCTCTGCCGGCCACGACCTGGGGGAGATGCTCGGTCGCGACGCCGAGTTTTACGATCGGCTGTTCGACGTCTGCACCGTGCTGATGGAGACGATTCACCGCGTTCCGCAACCCGTGATCGCCAAGGTGCACGGGATAGCCACCGCGGCCGGCTGCCAGCTCGTCGCCTCTTGCGACCTCGCCGTGGCCGCGGAGGCGACGCGCTTCGCCACGCCCGGGGTGAAGATCGGCCTCTTCTGCTCGACGCCGATGGTGCCCCTTTCACGGGCGGTGGGTCGCAAGCGCGCGCTCGAATTGCTGCTCACGGGCGAACCGATCGACGCGGCCACAGCGCGCGACTGGGGACTCATCAACCGAGTCGTCGCGGCCGACCAGCTAGAGGACGCCGTATCGGCCCTCGTGGAGAAGATTGCGGCGTCGAGCACGCTCACGGTTCGGATCGGCAAGGAGGCGTTCTACCGGCAGGTCGAGCTCGACGAGCACGGAGCCTACGAGCTGACGCGACGCGTCATGGCCGAGAACGCGCAAGCCGGCGACGCACAGGAGGGGATCGGCGCCTTCCTGGAGAAACGCCCGCCGACGTGGGCCGGGAGCTAGCGAAGCAGTTCCAGACGGCCGTTTGGCCGCCGACCGCTTGACAGCCTTTCAGCCGTCGAATCCAATGCTCAGCAACGAGAAGGTCGGTGGATTGAGCGGCTCCGTCGCCTTGCACGTGAGATAGCCGCGAGTGGGGCCTTTCGTGGGGCGAACGGTCACCGTCAATCGTCCGCCTGCGTGTGAGAGCTCGACGGTGACGTCGCCGGACGAGGTTGTTCTCCAGTCGATCGGGTTGAGGTCGTCGATCGCGCGGCCGCCCTCGGCGAGCCTCGCGAAATGCTGGGCTGCCTGGACGGCAGGCTGGAACACGGCTCGACCCCGGAGGAGCTCGGGGACGACTTCGGAGCGCTCCTGTGCCTCGATGATCTCGTGGGCTCGGCGGGGATCGACGCGCCCGTAGTAGAGGCCATGAGGGAGCACGAGCACGTTCGGTGCGAACCGGTCGCCGCCAATATGAGAGCACTCCCAGACGCTTTCCGGGCGCCTCTCGGAGAGAGTTGCCGCGACCGGCCGGCCACGTTTTGCGCAGCATGCGTCGTGTCGTCCGTGGGTGCAGACGAGATACAGCGGTGTCGGCGCCTCCTCGTGCTCGGTGTGCTCGAGCGGGATCTCGAGCAGATCGCTGTCGGCGTCGTATGTGCCCCAGGTCATCCTCTCGGCGCCGGGTGCCGAGTCGACGAGGACCCAGCGTCGAGGGCCATGAGCCAGAACCCGTCCGGGTCTCTTGATCAGGATCAGCCGGTACGACAGACCGACGGCGCGGGCCGCGACGAGGGCCGCGATCTCGGGGTCGAGTCGCGACTGGCTCAGGATGTCGTGGCCCCAGGCGCCCGGCGACTCGATCAGCAGAAACCCGCTCGCAGGCGCGGCGGTAGCGGCGAGTGGGTCTCCCCGCTCGTCAGCTGCATACGAACACCGGAGCGGAGCGGCTGACGCTTGGCTCACGATCAGGTGTTGGTTCGAATGATCGGTTCGTCGGCGATGACGACGCCGGCGCGCATCAGTCGCCGGACGAGATCGAGGCGTTCCTCGATGCTCTGTCCCGGTATGTCGCCGACCCGAATCCCGTCGCTTGACTCGAGCACGGCGATCAACGCCTCGTTCGCTGCCGACGAAAAGACCAGACTGCCTCCGACGTAGCGGACGGTTGCGGAGCCCCCGGTGACCAACACGGTTGGCGATTGTTGCAGCCGAACCGAGACGAGCGTGGACGAGTCCAGCCCGTGGAGCGCTCGCGCCTGAGCCAGTGGGGCAATCGGAGCCGGACGACCGTGAGCTCGGGAGCGCCGCTCCATGACCCCCGCAACATCCCGCGCAGGGATCGACCGGATGCGCTCGCAGAGAGCCTCGACGGTTGCTGCGAGGTCGGCAGCGAGGTGATCGGGTTCGCCGACATCGACGCCCAGGGGCAGCGTCTGGCGAAGCCGCACATCGTCAGCGGCAAGCTCGAGCAGCGAATGCACGAGATCGTTTCGCGTATGGCTGTGGATTCCGATCGTCAGATGAGCGGAGACGTCCCCCAGAGATTCCGCCGAGTGAACGAAACCGCGTGGGAGGTAGAGAACGTCGCCGGCGACCAGGGTGTATTCGTCGCGCGGGATCTCTGACGCGCGTTCCTCGACGGCGGCGCGATGCTGCGTCCATGGTTGGTTGCGCAGGGGATCACGATGAACGGGTTCGTGGACGACCCAGCGCTTCGACCCAGCGATCTGGAGCACGAAGACGTCGTGGACGTCGTAGTGGGCAGCGAACCCCTGAGCCTGCTTCGGCGTGATGTACGCATTGACCTGAACGGGATGTCCGAGCTCCGAACCCAGAGTCCCGGCAAAGGCGACGATTGGCGGCCAGAACCGGTGGAGGGCCTGGAGGACAAGTGTGTGTCCGGACGCGAACAGGTCAAGGATCCGGTCGTCGATCACCTGGTCGCCCACGCTCGCACCGACCCCACCCGGTCCCGTGAAGCGGGAAGAGTCGACGATCGCCCCGTCCTTTGCAACGCGGATGAAGGGTGTGCGGAGCCCACGGGTCGAGAGAATCTCGTCGGCCGCCTCGAGCGAAAACAGGTCAGCAAATCCCTGCTCGAGCTCCTCGCTTCGTGTCAGCAGCGGCGCGTTGCCCCAGGCGTCATCCGCAAAGCGCTCGGGCGTGACCGCGATCAATCGCCCGAGGGCCGGGCGGTCCCGCGGGTCCGCCCGGCGTTCGGCTTCATGCGCAACGGTCAGCTGCTCGCTCCGCCGTCGGCACCACCATCGGCGCCACCATCAGCACCTCCGTCGGATCCTGCGCCACCGTCTGCGCCACCGTCCGCTCCGCCGTCGTGTCCCGAGCCTGCACCGCCGTCGGCTGGCCCGTGACCTCCGTCGGCACCGCCGTCAGCTCCACCATCGGCGCCCCCATCGTGACCGGTTCCGGCCCCTCCGTCTGCTGCGCCGTGCTCTTCGCGCGCCTCGTCAGCCATGTTCAATCCTCCACGCTCGTGGGTTGGCCGGCAAGCGCCGGCAGTTCAGACTACCCCGAGCCGGGAACAGTCAAACAGCGCATATGCCGAGTCAGGCGGCGGTGCGTCGGAATGAACGCTCCTGGAGCAGGTCGGCGTCTGCCCGAGCGACGCGCCGATGGAGGCGATGTCGTCGTCGCCCCGGCTTCGTGAGGGACGGCGTCGACTGTACGTCTACATGTCGCGATAGCGCTTCGCCGCAGCGAGATCCGCACGCAGCTCCTCGGCGTTGCGACGCGGCCCGAAGCCAGGGGTGTCGCGTTGAATCAGGGAACTGTTCCCGAGATCGGCGCGGTGTCGAGTCTCCCCGCAAATGTCCTTTGCACGGGCTTTGTGGTCGATGCCCGGCATGAAACGAACGTGCGCACGCAGTGAAGGAGAGCGAGTTTAGGATCGTAGCGGGGTCGCCGGTTCGAGTCCGGCAGAGGGCTTCACCGGCCGCAGGCGCGGCAACACATGGGACGGTTCGCGTGCCTCGGACCCGATAGCTTCCTCCGATGGAACGTGCGTCACCTGCTCTCCTCGACCGCCACCTCGCCGGCGAGGTCCGCTCGATGCTCGAGGAGCGCCTCTGGCGAGGCGTTGGCGCGGGGCTGACGGTGGAGGCGCTCCGGGGCGACGACACGCTTGCGACCTCTCCCGGGTCACATCCGGCGTTGTTCTCCGACCACGGGATCGTGCACGTCTGGGACGTCGCGTCCGGCGTGGTCGATCTCGCCGCTGTGACCAATGGAGTGCTTCTGCCTCTTCGACCGGCCGAGCGGCAGGAGTTCGTCGTCGGACTTGGCGTCCTTCTGGCATACGTCCACGACTCGGGGATGGTTGACTCGACACCGGAGGGCCGCCGCATCCACGCGCTCCACGCCGCACATGTTCCGTTCTCGGGCGCGATCGACGACGTGCTCGACCTCCTTCTGCGCGGGGACGGCCCCGCCGCCCGGCGCATTTCGGCCGTGAACGACATCGCTCCCTTCGCCGTGTCTCCCGACGTTGTCCTCCGAGAACTCATCTCCCTCGCGGCGGCGCACAGCAGGAAGGCGGTTCCCTCCACACTTCTCGGCGACCCGGGCAGGTTGCGAAAACTCATGCAGATTGTCGTGCTCAGCGATCTCGAAGTGCACCGCAGCCGCGCGGAGCTGCCGACAGCCGAAGGCCTGCTGCCCGAAAACCTTTGTGCGAGATCACGCTGGTACTCCGACGCTCGTCGCGAGGCATTTGCGTGGCTCGACTCTCAGGAGCCCGCACACCGCGCATTCGCCGAGGATGCGATCGACGCCGCCCGTCTCGTGCGCGCCGCCGACGCCCTTCGCCAGCGCGGCACGACGTTCCGCACCACTGCCGGGTACGAGATCTTCATCGACGGTGGCACCGGGAATGCCGTGTTCGCACTCCGGACGACGAACGATAACCGCCTACTGCTCCTCCGAGTCGAAAGCCCACTCAGCGCCGGGGAGGCGAACCTGCGGGGAGCGTGGGTGGCACCTTCCGGCAACTTGCGGATCGCTTTCCACCGGGGTCGGTTCGACTCACCGTCGGCCGTCGCTGCCGCCTGCGACGCAACCGCGCGCGTCGTCGCCGACCTCGCCGACGACGTACTCGGTGCATTCGCCCTGCGAGTCAAGGCATCCGACTTGCCGGAGCCCCGGCAAGACCCTACGACGATGCACGTGGAGCTCGAGCGCCCTCGGGACGATCCGTCGTTTGCCGACGCGGTCGCGGCGGAGCTCGGTCGTCAAGGCCCGTTACTTGGCGCGCGCACCGTCGTCGTCAATGACCCGGGAGGGCTGATCCCCGAACGATCGTCGTCGACAGAGCGGGCTCGATTCGAGGCGGGCGTCACTCTGGACGGCAGCAGCTCCGAGGCGACCTCGATCCTGAGCGCACTCGGGGAGCGGGGCCTGAGGGTGGAATCGATCGACCCTCTCAGGGCGTTCGAGGGTGCCCGCCTCGTGCGCATCGATGCCGGCGACGTGCTCGTGGAAGCAGGATCGCCTCCGGCGTTCATCTACGTGGCTCTCGGCGCCGGGCTCGTGGTCAAACCACTCGGAGGGTACGGCGAGGCGGCCGTTCCCGCGTGGATGCCGGTCGGAGTCACAGGCGTTGTCCGGGGCGCCGAGCGAAACAGCACCGTGGTGGCGGTAGCGCCACTCGATCTCCTTGTTCTCCCCGGAGAGCTCTTTCTCGCCGAGTGGTTTCACCCGTACGAGATCACCGAGCTGGCAGACATGTTCGCGAAGATAGGTGCATGCTGAACAGCCAACTCAGCATTGTGGAACGCGTGGCCGCGCTCCACCGAGTGGATCTCTTCGCCGGTGTCCCTGGACGCGTCCTCGCTGCCGTGGCAGAGACGGCAACCGAAGTGCGCGCCTCTCCGGGAATGCTGCTGATCGAAGAGGGTGCGGTCGAGGAACACCTCTTCGCAATCGTCGAAGGACTCGTGCGCGTTCATCACGGAAGCCAGACGCTCGTCGAGCTCGGGCCGGGCGTCACGGTCGGCGAGCTCGCCGCGCTCGAACCGGAGCCCCGCTCGGCATCGGTCACGGCGATCGAAGAGACACTCGCTCTCCGCATCGACAAGGCCGTGCTGGATGCCCTGCTGGCGGAGTGGCCGGAGCTCACACAGGGCGTGATCGCTGCGCTCGTGTCTCGCCTGAGGGCCGCTCGGAACGCCCCGATCGATCTCCGTGAGTAGCGTGCGCCCGCGTCTCGTCGTCGCGCTGCTGGCCAGCCAGGCGCTCGCCTTCGGCGTCACGCTCGCGCTGCTGATCATCCCTGCAAATGCACTGTTCCTCGACGCCTACGGCTCGGAATGGCTCCCGGCGACCTATATCGCGATCGCCGTCGTCGGCAGCGGCGCGTCTTCGCTCATCGCCCGAGCGGCACGTCGAACACGACTTGCACGGATCGCAACCGTAACGCTCAGCTCCTTCGCTGCGCTCTTTGCAGTCTCCTGGGTGATTCTCGTCGGCGGTGGCGTCTGGGTTTCCGCTGTTCTGCTCGTGCTGTTTCCGATCGCGCTCCAGCTCGGCTTCGTGTTCATCGGGGGCCAAGCGGGTCGCCTGCTCGACGTGCGCCAGATGAAAGAGCTGTTTCCACGGGTGGTGTCGGGATTCGCCGTGGGCTTCCTCCTCGGGGGACTCCTCGCCATCCCGCTGCTCGAGCTGCTGGGTTCGACCAAGCAGCTCCTCCTCGCGACCACCGTGGCACAGCTTGTTTTCCTGGGACTCCTGCTTGCCACGGAACGGCGTTTCCCCGAAATTCGCGCGAAACAGGTGGAGAACGCTCCACCCGTGGGCAGGGCGCCGCTGCGCACCCTCTTTGTTCCGGGGCTCGTGCTGCTGCTCCTCGGCTATCAGGTGCTGTCGGCGATGGGCTCCCAGGTCGTCGACTTCCTGCTCTTCGACCGGGCGGCGGCCCAGTACAGCGGGGACGACCTGACACGGTTCCTCTCGTCGTATACCGCGGTCCTCAATCTCGCCGACATTCTCTTTCTCGCCCTGCTCGCCGGCCCGCTGATGCGCCGATTCGGACTCCGGCTGGGGCTGACCTTCAACCCCGCGCTCGTGGCCGGCGTCCTTGCGGTCATGGCGGTCGTCTCAGCCGCTTCGGGCAGTGCATCGTTCGCGCTGCTCGTGCTCGCAGCAGTTCTTCGCGTTGGCGATATCGCTGCAACCGACGGCACGACACGCACATCGATCAATGCCGCCTACCAGATTGTCCCTGCGGGGGAGCGACTCGCGGTGCAGTCCGTCGTCGAGGGCATCGGCGTCCCGGTTGCGATCGGCGCAACCGGTGTGCTGCTGCTCGCCCTGTCCGCCCTCGATCTCGGCATCGGCGCCGTGATCGTGTTTGGCCTGGGGCTCGGTGTGGGATGGACGGCAGTCGCGGTGATCCTGTACCGGTCGTACACGCGCGCTCTTGCCGACGAGGTGCGACGGACATCACTCCCAATCGTCGATCTCGAGGTCGCTGGATCGGCCGACGTCCGCGGCTTGCTCCGATCGGAGGACGCGCGTGATGTCCGCCTTGGGCTGGATCTGCTGGCGGGAGTCTCGTCGCCGGTGCTCGAGACCGAGCTTCGCCGTGTCGCCGCGCATGCGAGCCCGGAGGTTC
Source organism: Gaiella sp. (assembly GCA_046590225.1). Lineage (GTDB taxonomy): Bacteria > Actinomycetota > Thermoleophilia > Gaiellales > Gaiellaceae > Gaiella. The sequence goes on from JBKJVI010000149.1 coordinate 9,928, forward strand.
GTGTGCGGGCCCTGGTGGCTCTGGCGGAGGCAGGTGACGATAGCGCCGCCGCCGAGGCTCGTTCGCTCGGACACGACCTCACGCGTTCGGATGATCCGGCCGATCGCAGGGCCGCAGTGGCGGCGCTCACGCTAGGCGGCGCGGCGAAGGCCGAGCAAGCGGTGCTCGCCACACTCCTCGCCGACCCCGACCTCTCGGTACGCGCCGCAGCCCTTGACGCCGTCGGCCGAGGGGGCGAAGCGAGTCCGGAGGTCGTGCATCGTGTCATTACGGCCCTCAGGGTCGGCCCGCTCTCCGGTCGCGGGGCCGCAGCCCTAGGGAGGCTCGGCGAGGTCGCGCTCGAGCCGCTCGGAGCGGAACTCGCCCGAACTGACATTCCTCCGTCGGCCCCGCTCATTCGTGCTTCGGCGGTCGCCGCCGTCCATCACGGACTCTGGATCGTCGAGCCGGCACTCAGTGACCCCGACCGCGTCGTGGTGCTCGCTGCATTGGAATCTCTCGGAGCAGCCGGAGGCAATGACCTCCTCGATTCCGGCGTGCTCGACGAGTTCCTCGATGACGCCGCCGCACTTGCGACGCGCGCCGGCGCAGCACGGGCAGCGCTCGCTGACGTTGACGATTCACTCGTCAGGGCGCTCGACGACGAGGTCGACCTCGCTCGCAGGCTCGTGATCGCCGTGCTGGCACTCCGACACGGCGAGCGCGTCCGAGCTGCTGTGCGCGTTGTCGATCACGGCGAGGGCCAACGGCGCGGACTCGCAATCGAGGCACTCGATGTGCTGCTATCCCGCGATGAGGCTGCGATTGCCCTTCCACTCGTCAGGCACGACCGTAATCTAGGTCAGCGCGCCGCCGGCTCGCGGCGAACGAGGTGGACGGCGTATCAGCAGGGAGAGTGGATCGCAGATATCGCCGATGATCCCGAGGGGATCTGGCGTTCGCCTTGGCTCGCTGCATGCGCCCTCCACGCGGCCGAGCGATAAGGATCCGCGCCGGCGAGCGAACCCAAGAGCATCATCCGTAACGCGGATCTCTGTATCGGCCGTCGAAGACCACCCCGGGGGATTTAGGTGGCGGCGAACTCTGCGGTGCCCAATGCGTCGTAGCGGCTCTTGACGCCTGTCTAGCGTAGGACGTCGTGCTGAATTGCCCAGAGCGCGGCCGCCGCCCGCGTTGACACGTCGATCTTGGTGTAGATGTGTTGGATGTGGTGGTCGGCGGTCTTCGGTGAGATGACGAGGCGGTCCGCGATCTGGCGGGTGGTGAGGCCTTTCGCGGCGAGGCCGAGGACATCGAGCTCGCGAGGGGAGAGGCCGCCGGGGCTGTCGGCTCGTCGGCGGGTGCGGGCGGCGGGTTCGCCGTGCCCTGCCGCGAGGAGGACAGCCCGCGTCGCACGGGCTTCGAGCGCGCCTACGGTTTCGAGTCGGCGGAGCTCGGCGGCGGCGTCGGCTTCCGTGAAGGGAGGCCGGTCGGCGCGCTCGGTGGTGAGCCCGATGTAGACCTCGGTCGCAGCAAGGATGCAGGCGGCGGTGTCGCTCGTGTCGGCGCGGAGGCGCTTGTGATAGCCGGAGCCGTCGCACTTCTCGTGGTGCGCGGCTGCGGACGGGTTGAGCTCCGCAAGGACGGAGCGACGGAGCATCTGCTCGGTCAGCATCGGATGGAGCTCGACGCGGTCGAACTCCGTTCGCGTCAAAGTGGCGGGCTTGTCGAGGATGGCGTTCGAGACTGCGGTGGTGCCGAAGTCGTGCACGAGCGCCGCGCGGCGCAGCATGGTGACAGTGTCTTCGGGCAGGCCGAGAACGTCGGCCGCGTCGGTCGCGAGTTGCGCGCAACGGCGACTATGCCCGCCCATATATGGGGACTTGAGGTCGATGAAGTCAGCGGCGACGACGAGCGCCGAGTCGAGGTCGTCTCCCGAGAGCACGCGCCGTGGCTCTGGTTCTAGCTCGAGGACGGCATCCCAGGGGTCGATCGCGGCGAGCTGTGCGAACCACGCGGGTCCGTGCTCGACGAAGAGATCGGCAAGCAGCGGGTCGTAGGTCCGGTCGCGGCGTTCGCGGGTGGCCTCGACCGCGCGCTCTGGCGAGAAGATGCGGGCGATTGCCTCCATGTCGTGGCTCAGGTGGACGATGCGCATCGGGAGCGGGATTGCCTCCCCCTCGGCGTGGGTGGGAAAGCCCTTACCGTTCCACCGCTCGAACGTGAAGGCGAGAGACTCACGAACCGAGGGCGAGAAGTCGAGCCGCTCGACGAGCATGTCCCCTACCTCGCAGCCGGACGTGAAGTTGTGGACGGCCCATTCGTGCGCGGTTTGCTGGAGCATCCGGATGATCTCGTCGCGCTCCTTCTCGGAGCGCCCTACTGTGGCATAGGCGAAGACGTCATTCATCACCTCGGCTGGGTTGGCAGCGTCGTGAACGAGGGTCTGGGCGCGGATTGCAATCTCGTCGCCGAACAGCGTCGCGACCTCGTGTGCGTGACCCGTGCAGCCGATGTAGCGGAGCAGCGCGACCCAGTAGGCGGTCTCCCGGACGTCGTCTTCGGCGTCGGCCGCGTCGCAGATCCAGGAAGCGAGCAGGCACGAGCGTAGCTGCGACTCGAGCGGCTGCCCGAAGGCGTTGTCCTGCGCGAGCGCGAGCGTTGCGACGAACTCGGCGAGACGGAGCTCGGTGTTCAAGATGGGGAGTCCTCCCGATGTTCTCGTTCTGTTGGCGAAGCAGGATCGTGACACATCGCGTTGTCGCTGTCGCCTCAAGCGACGAAGCGGACGCCGAACGTTGCGAAGGAGGACAGCATGTCGCCACAATCGGAGGTCACCGACCGGGAACCAATTCGGATCGGGCTCATCGCAGACCTGACCGGCCCGCTCTCGTTCGTCGGAATCGCCAATGCCAACGTTGCCCGCATGGTCGTGGGAGACATCAACGCCAAGGGTGGCCTGCTCGGTCGGCCACTCGAGCTCCACGTCGAGGACAGCGCCACCGACGACGCGGTCGCCGCCGAGGCCGCGACCCGCCTCGTGGAAGCGGAGGTCGACGTGATCGTCGGCGGTATCTACAGCTCCACGCGGCAGGCGATCAAGGGCCCGGCCGTGGTCGACGGCAGAACGCTCTACATCTACCCGGAGCAGTACGAGGGGCAGGAGTCCGACCCGCTGATCTTCTGCACCGGCCCCGTGCCGGCGCAGCAGGTCGATCCGTTCATCCCGTGGCTGATGCGCGAGACCGGCGCGGAAAGCTTCTACCTGCCCTCCGCCGACTACATCTGGCCGCACGTGCTGAACACCCGGGTACGAGAGGTCGTGACTGCGAACGGCGGGTCGATCGTCGGCGAGGAGTACTTCCCGCTCGACCACATGGACTATCGCGAAACGGTGGAGCGGATCGCCGCGACCGGTGCCGACGTCGTGTTCAACACGATCGTTCCCCCCGGCGTGACACCGTTCTTCGAGGAGCTGTACGAGTCCGGCTTTCAGGGCCGCGGCGGCAAGCTCGTCTGCACGTACTTCGACGAGAACTTCCTCAACATGGTCTCGGCCGCCCACGTCGAAGGCCTGTACGGCTGCCTCGACTACTACCAGGCCGTCGGCGACCCGTTCAGCCGCAACCTGCTCGAGCAGTACGACGCGCTCTATCCCGGAGACGCGAAATTCACGGGCGGGGGCGCATGCTCCGGTCTCTACCGCGGGCTGCGGCTCTGGGCGGAGGCCGTGACGGAAGCCGGCACGCTCCGCCAGGACGAGGTGATCGCCGCCCTCGACCATGCGGAGATCGCCGCAGGGCCGGGCGGACCGGCGGCGATGGTGCCGGGGCAGCATCACCTCCGGATGAACATGTACATCGCCCAGGCGCGCGACGGCCGCTTCGAGATCGTCGAGAGCCTGGGCGCGATCGACCCGCAGGAGCACGAGGTCGAGACCCCAGCAATTACCGCCTGACAACCGCCACCAACAGAACACACGAAAGGAGATTCACATGCTGCTCGCAACAACCCAGGTCGAAGACTTCGACCGCTTCCTCGAGGTCTTCTCAAACGCCGGCGCCGACAAGCGCAGGCAGCACGGGTCCAAAGGTGCGCTCATCTTTCGCGACCCGAACGAGGCCGACCGCGCCTGGGTCATCTTCGACTGGGACGCAGAGGGCTGGCAGAGCTTCGTCTCGGACCCCGAGGTGCCGCCGATCATGAAGGACGCCGGCCACAAGTCGAAGCCGCAGGCCGCCGAGCTCGCGGCCCGCTGCGACGCCTGACCCCACCGACGAGGGCGGCGTCACGGGAACGTGGCGCCGCCCCCCGGAATCCAATCGACCAGAGAGCGATCGGAAATGTCCCTCCGTCCAGGAAGAGCGAGGCGCCAGAGAGCGGGCGTCCTGATCGCAGTTGAGGCGTATATTGGGGCGATGTTCACGGTCGCTGCCGAGGCGTATGACCGCTTCATGGGTCGGTATTCGATTCCGCTTGCCCCGGGGTTCTGTGAGTTTTCGCAGGTCGCCGCCGGGCAGCGCGTTCTCGATGTCGGCTGTGGCCCTGGTGCTCTGACCGTCGAGCTGGTCAAGCGGCTCGGGGCGGCTGGAGTATCCGCAGTCGACCCTTCCGAGCCGTTCGTCGAGGCGGCTCGGGAGCGCCATCCAGGGGTCGATGTACGACAGGCGGCTGCCGAGCAGCTCCCGTTTCCGGGCGGCGAGTTCGATGCATCGCTGGCGCAGCTCGTCGTTCACTTCATGGCTTCGCCGAGCGAAGGGCTCAGCGAGATGGCCCGGGTGACCCGACCTGGCGGTGTCGTCGCGGCGTGTGTGTGGGATCACGCGGGAGGTGAGGGCGCGCTAAGCCGATTCTGGGAGGCCGCCCGGGACATCGATCCGGACGTCGTGGACGAGTCCGAACTGGCCGGCTCTCGAAGAGGCCACCTCGGCGAACTCTTCCGGGAAGCGGGGCTCGAGGAGGTAGAGGAGTCAGTGCTCTCAGTGAGCGCCGAGCACGCCACTTTCGAGGAATGGTGGGAGCCTTTCACCTTTGGCGTGGGCACGGTTGGGGCGTACCTGTCGCAGCTCAATCACGAGCAACAGACTCGTCTGCGCGAGCACTGCCGAGATGCCTTCCCGGTGGGGGGCCTCGTCCTGGTTGCTCGAGCCTGGGCAGCCCGCGGTCGCGTCTCCAAAAATGCAGCCGGCTAGATCTCGGAAAGGTGTTCCACGCCGGATCAGCCGATCAACGGCGAGCAACACCGGAAGCGGTCGCCGGGGCCGGGCTCGGGCTTGCGACCGTTACCACCGGTATCCGCGACCACTTGCAGAGGATTTGGCCGAGAGGACTGAGGCCTCGGGCTCGAGTTCAACGGGATAGCGGGCGTTGCGCAGTCGTGAGGATGAGCTCGGGTCTGCCGTGCGCTCTCACCTTCCCTCCGCCGACGTCTCCGGATGCAGTCGTTCGTCGGCGAAGATGGCGGCGGGTCGAACGTTCTTGTCGGCGAGTCGGCTGCGGTCGCTCACTGCCGGCTGGGTTAGGAGCAGCGACTTGAGTTCTTCGACCAGGTCTTGCGCCTGCCCAACGACGACGGCTCCCACGAGGCGGCTGTCGCGTAGGTAGAAGCCAAGAAGGTTGCGGTCGGAGATCGAGCCGCGCAGGACGACCTCGTCGACGCCGCCGGGGTCGCCGAGGAGTTGGAGTTGGAGGTCGAAGAGTTTCGTGAAGAACGTCGACACCTCCGCGTAGCCGGCACGTTTGCCGGCGAGGTTGCGACCGAGGTGCGCGCCCTGGCTGTCGGCGTTGCTCCAGTGCTCGATTCTGCGGGGCCGCCCTGTGACGGTGTCGTCGAAGCGGGCGACGTCACCGATCGCGTAGACATCCTCCACCGAGGTTCGGAAGCGGTCGTCGACCACCACTCCGTCATCGAGCTCCAAGCCGCTCCCTGCAAGAAAGTCAGTGTTCGGCTCGACGCCAGCGCCGACCACGACGAGGAAGGCCTCGATCTCACGACCGGAAACCGTTCGCGCGCCGATCAGCATGCGGCCGTTGGCACGGAACTCCTCGATCTGCTGCCCGAGCGCGACCTCGACGCCGTGCTCGCGATACAGACTCGCGATCTGTTCCGAAAGCTCATCCGAGGCGAGGGCGGGCACGAGTCGATCTCCCATTTCGACGATCGTCACGTCAAGGCCCAGCATGCGCAACGAGGCCGCAACCTCCGACCCGATGAAGCTGCCGCCGACAACAAGGGCCTTGTGTGCCTCCGCAGCCTCCGCCCGCACCAGCAGGGCATCGTCGAGTGTCCTGTAGGTATGTACGGCCGGAAGGTCAAAGCCCGGAACCGTCAGCTCTCGAGGTCGCGTTCCGGTCGCGACCACGAGCGTGCCGTACGGCACTGGATCGCCGTCGGCCAGAACGACCTCATGGGAATCCGTATCTACCCCCGTGACCGTCGTCCCCAGGCGCAACTCGACAACCATGTCGTCGTAGTCCTCGGCAGGGCGTGCGAACGCCGCGCTCGGCTCCATCTCTCCCCGCAGAACACCCTTCGAAAGTGGCGGCCTGTTATACGGAGGATGCTCCTCCGCGGACACGACCGTGACAAGCCTATCCCCGCCGGCATCACGGTACGCGTCGACCAAGCTCGCCGCAGCGCGCCCACCCCCAACGATCACAATCGGATCCTTCGCCATCAAGGTCATCGTACCCCGGTTGGCGGGTCCGAAACTGAACGCGATTCATCCACGGGGCAGCGAAGGAAGAGGAGTACACCGTCTCAGGCGAGGGGTCGCAGCGAGGAAACCGATGGGGCCGGCGAAACCGGCCGACCCCAAAGGCTATGAGTGTTTGTGTTGCCGGGTACGAAGGAATCAGTTGAGGGGGTAGCGGAACACGGTGTCGATCGCTGCGGCAGGTTCCCAGACCGAGGTGTTGTCGGCAGCAAGGTACGCACTACCGGAAGCGTCGGTCTTGATCCGGCGAACGACCGTACCGTTCTTGGGGTTGATCCCGACGATCTGGAGATCGGAGATGTGGACCCAGACGAGTCCCTTGCCGACCTCGATGTCGGCGTCGGCATCGGAGCCTGCCAAGAACCCACCTCGAAAGTCCCCGAGCCGGACTGTCGTGCTCTTGCCCGTGGTGGGGTTGAGGCGGTAGATGCGTCGGGCATCGACGTTCTGGATGTAGATCGAGCCGGCGGCCCAGACCCCGGCCGCGCCTCCGGGCGGGCCGTAGCGGATCGTGCGCGTGACCCGGTTCGAGGAGGGATCAAGCCGTGAGACGGTCCCGTCGTCCGTGACGACCCAAACCCCGTTCGGTGACGTGAATGGCGAACCACTCGTTGCCGGAAGGGGCACGCGTGCAACGACCTGGAGTGTGGCAGGGTCGACGCGTTCGAGTTCGGAGCCGACTCCGGCGGGATTCCACATCCACGCGCTTCCGAAGCCGAAGGCGATCTTGAGTGGCCAGGCGTCGACCTTACCTACGACCTGGTTGCTGGATGCGTCGACGACGACGACTGATGTCGCGGTGTCGCAGTGTGGCACCCAGACGCGTCCGAAGGCGAGCCCGACCTGGCCACAGGCGTTTTGGCCGATGTCGATCTTGTTCGTGACCTGACCCGTTTTGACGTCGATCCGGTGCAGGATCGAGTCACGGTGCGTTGACACCCAGGCGCTGCCATTGCCGACTGCGATACCGATGGGATACGGGCCGACGTGGTATCGGACTGGGGGCCTGGTTGCCGCCGGGACGGCGGCAACCAGCATGGATGAGATGAGCGTTGCGACGAGCGCGGCCAGGATTCGGCGAGGTTGCATGACGTTGCACATTCTTCTACGAAAGTGCGGCGCAGAGTGCACCGAGGTCGCCGTTCGGGCCACGGTGGAAGGAGTCGAACACCTCGGTACCTGCAGTGAGCAAGACGAGCCCGCCCTGCGGCCCGAACACATGGGTCATGAGGCCAGTGCGCCGGATTGTTGCCGGGTTCGTCGAGTAGTCGATCTGCTTCGAGAACCGGCCCCCGTAGGAGGCCACGCGGCTGCGGTTCGTCGAGCTCGCGAGTGTTCCCGAGAAGGAGACCTGCACAAGTGCGTGGTTGCCCCAGTCAGTGATCGTGCGCTGTGCCATGTAGGTCGCGACGATATAGAAGCCGTCGCAGGTGCCCCAGGGGTCGGCTGCGTCGTCCCAGATCTGGGGTGCTACATCGTTGTCCGTGCAGCGCAGTGGACCGTTGTCGGGCCACGCCTGGAGACTGGCGCAAGTGGGCAACGGGACGGCCTTCGCCGAGCCAGCGGCTCCGGCGAGGGCTACGGCGGCAGCGGTGGCGAGCGTTACGAGCAGTAGGCGGCGAAGCATGTCCATTCCTTTCGTCGGTGCATCGGCTGATGCCCGACGAACGTCGCAGACTCCGCTCGAAGACGGCTCTACTCCCGCTCTAGCGCCGCCTCTAGCGATCTGCGATCCTCGCCCCCATGGCCGATCAGGTTGTATTCCGCGTGCTTGGCCCGCTGCGTGTCGAGACGGGCAGCGGCAGGGTGTCAATCGCCGCCCCCAAGCAGCGTGCCGTTTTCGCGACCCTGCTCTTGCACGCGAACGAGGTCGTGGGACCGGAGCGGATCGTGGATGCCGTCTGGGGGAACAGCCCGCCGGCATCCGCGCTCCACCTCGTCCAGGTCTACGTCTCCCAGCTGCGTCGCGCCCTCCACGAAGCCGCCCTCGCCGACCGCCTCCACACAGAAGGTTCGGGGTATCGCCTCTCGGTCAGGGACGGAGAACTGGACTCCGCCGTCTTCCACGCACTGCTCGACCGCGGTCTGGGCCAGCTTGGCTCCGGAGATGCGGCCGACGCGGCGGCGACCCTGGCCGCGGCGCTGGCCCTATGGCGCGGAGACGTGCTCCCCGACGTCCAGCTGAACGACGAAGCAGGCCGCCGCGTCGCGCGACTCGAGGAGCAGAAGCTCGTCGCCACCGGCGGGTCAATCGATGCCCGCCTCGTGCTCGGAGAATCGTCGTCGCTCGTCCCCGAGCTAGAACGGCTTGTCGCCACACACCCTCTCCGTGAGGAGCTACGAGCCCAGCTCATGCTGGCGCTGTACCGGTCTGGTCGCCAGGCAGACGCGCTCGCGGCGTATCACGAGGCGCGGGCGGCGCTCGTCGAGCAGCTCGGTATCGAGCCGTCTGCTCTGCTCCGCGAGCTCGAATCCTCCATCCTGCGCCACGATCCCGAGCTCGAGATACGCCGTAAGGATTCCCGGCGAGCCGATATCTCGCAGCCCCTTCCTCGCACACCTCGATGGCTCCCTCGCAAGGCCGCCACCGTAGCTCTTGTTCTCACGGCAGCAATAGTGCTCGGAACATCCTTGACCCTTTTCGGAGGCAGGAACGCACAGAGGACATCGCTACTGCCGCGCGCGGTCTCGATCATCGACGAGCGCAGCGGTGCCACGATCGCATCGGAACACGTCGGAACGGCTCCAGGGCGACTAGCGTACGGGGCGGGTGGCCTCTGGGTCGGCGACCTCACAGACCACACCCTCTCCCTTCTGGCCACCCCCTCGTTGCGACGCTTACGCGTTATCGGGCTCCCAGACTCTCCCTCGGCGATAAGCACAAGCGGCGCGGTTGTCTGGATGGGATATGGCTATTCGGGGCGGGTCGGGCGCTACGTTGTGCGAACCAGGACGTTGACCCGCCCTGCTCGACCAACCTCGACCGCGATTGGCCTCGCGGCGATCGCCCCGACTGAACGCGACATCTGGATCGGCCTGCAAGACGGAGCCGTGGTCGCCCTCGACCCTGTCAGCCTGCGCGTCAAAGCCGCCGCGCCATCAGGCCGCTTCTCGGCGCTGGCAGTCGCAGGGCAGGCGGTCTGGGGAATCGGCTTCGGTGGCAACGACGTCGTGCGGATGAGCAACCGCACAGCCCGCATCGAGGGCAAGACGCCCATCCTTGGCGCAGCGCAGGCGCTGGCTGCCGGCCAGGGATCGATATGGGTCGCAACCTCGAACCCTGACCGCCTCTACCGGATAGACCCTGCAACAAGCCAGATCACCTCTCAAACGCCTCTGGGCGTCACACCCGCAGGCATCGCCATCGGACGCCATGACATCTGGGTCTCGAGTGGACTCGACGGCCAACTAGAACGGATCGACCCCACCCGCTCCGAACTCGTACAGACCATCCGGCTCGGCAGGCCAATCCTCAGCCTCACAGCTGACAACGCGGGGCACGTCTACGTCGCCGGCGGCTGAGAACCCTCCAGCCGCTGACCCGTCGTGGTGCCCTGGCAAGAATCGAACTCGCGCGCGCGCCTCTCAGCCGGCCGATCTCCTCGGTGCACGGACCTGCGGAAGGAGGCCCATTGGGCGACTGTGGCGCTACCGAGCGAGGTTTCCGTCGGCACCGCACCATCGTTGGTGTTTGGTTTTTGTGTGAATCACTCGTTTGGATGTTTCCGGTCTCGTAAACACGGGGACGCTGACGGCACATCACAGGGCCGCAAGGAGTTCGCGTCCCGCCAAACGAGGGGAACGACATGAGCACGAACAGAAAAGACAGACGTTGGAGGGGTGGCGTCGTGGTAGCGCTGGCGATCGGGATGGCCGCGATTGTCGCGGCATCAGCGGTTGGGGCCAGCCAGGCCGCTCCGGTCAACACAACGGCGCCGACTGTTTCCGGTACCACCAAAGTCGCTCAGACGTTGACAGCAGGCGATGGCACGTGGAGCAACACACCGACGTCGTACGCGTACCAGTGGCTGCGATGTAACGGTGGCGGCAACTCGTGCGTGAACGTCGCCAACGGCACTCAGAAGACATACACGTTGGTCGGTGTTGACTCTGGCAACACGATGCGAGTCCGGGTCACTGCGACCAACGCTGACGGCTCGGCTTCGGCTCAGTCAGATCGGACCGCGGCTGTCGAGGCGGCAGCGTCGGCTGCGGCGCCGAAGAACACCTCGCTTCCTACGATCTCCGGGACGCCCAAGGTCGCGCAGGTTCTGACCGCCGACAACGGCACCTGGACGGGAAGTCCGACGGCCTACTCGTATGCCTGGCAGCGTTGCGATGCCGACATCGCGTCGTGCGCCAATCTGGTCGGTGCAACCGGCAAAACCTACGCCGTCCGGATCGTGGACCTCGGCTACAGGTTGCGGGTCTCCGTAACGGCCCGAAACGCCAAAGGCGCGGGGACGGCAACCTCCGCGATCACGACCATTGTCGCTCCCGCCGTGCGGATCACCAACGGGCGGCCGACGATCAGGATCATTTCGATCCGCTTCTCTGGCCGCACGGTCTATGCCCGCGTCCGGATCTGCGACGACTCATACAAGAACCTGACGATCCTCGCGACCGACTCGCGACCCGGCGTCGACTCCTACACGCGCCGCTTCACCACGCTTGTCGCACCCAAGCCGTGTGGCGTCTACACCCGCCACTGGACCCCCGTAGCCCGCTTCCGCGGCAACGGCACCTACACCGTCACCCTCAAGGCGCGCGACAAGTCAGGGCTCACGAGCCTGCCGGCCCGAAGGACGTTCTCCCGCTAAACCGCGCAACACACCATGCAGGCCGTGCCAGCAAGAGAGGCACGGCCTGCACGCACCGCGGCCCACGGAGAGCGAGCGGCGCCTTCGGCTGGCCCGTCGCCATGGCCGTCGCTGTCGCGGCGGGGGTGGGGTCGCGGCGGGTGAGCGTTAGCTGCGGGGTGGGAGCGGCACGAGGATGCTCGTGCGTCGCTTGTACTCGCGGTAGACGGGATCGTCACCGTGCTTGGCCTCGGCGCTTCGCTCGAGGAGCGGAATCCCGCTGACGAAGACCAACAGCAGCGTGATGAAGATGGGCCCGATCACTACAGCGAATGCTGCTCCGTGGAGGAAGGGCACGGCGAAGAGGAAAAGGCCCCACCAGACGAGGATCTCGCCGAAGTAGTTGGGGTGGCGGGAGTACTTCCAGAGGCCCTGCGAGATGAACCGCTCACCCTTCGTTGCTTTCGCCTTGAACGCTGACTTCTGGGCGTCGCTGACGGCCTCGATCGCGAGCCCGATCAGCCAGATCACCGCCCCGGCGACCATCCAGGGGCCGACGTCGGGGGCGCTCTCTCGGCCGAGGAGGTAGGAGACCGGAGAGACTGTAGGAGAGGTCCGTGACGACGTCGGTCTTGCGGATCGCGGCGACGACGAAGAAGGCCGCGTTCACGACCAGCGAGATCAGGAAGGAAAGGACAACCGCGCTCATGCGCCGAGCGTATAGGCAAAGACCGGCCGGGCACGCACCGCTCGCTGGACTACCCAGAAAGGCCAACGTCATGCTTGCTTTCACGATCTTCGGAACCAGCGGGATCGTCGCGTTCCTGATTCACCCGGTTCGGCACCGTCAAGGAATGCCTATGCGGACGTCACCTCGCATACGTCGCTCTCGCCGGCGTCACGGTCGGCCCGACGGTCTGCACGCGCCCGTCACCAATGCACAAAACCTGGGCGGTGTGGATGGCGGGTAGACGAGGACGGCTTCGGGACTTCATCTCAGCGAGTCGAATGCCCCGCAAACGCGGCACCGCTGAAGCCCCACGACACCCGCGGGCAAGCGCCTGATCGGCTGGGCTCTCGCTAGCCGACGTCAGCGTCCCGGCTTCGCGTGGCGCCCTTGAGTGCTGCCTGCACCCCCGCCTCGAAGGCTGTGAGCTCGAAGGGTATGAGCTCACGGATTCGTCCGTCACGAACGACCGTCGGATTCCGCAGCCCCTCGATCAGCGGGCGGGCCACACCGGCTCCCACCGGCGTGACGAGATGAAGCCAGTAGGACGAGAGTCGGGGTGTGAGCACCGGGACCTCGATGATCAATGGATGGCGTCCTCGGATCCTCCCGATGCGCTCGATCATCTCCCTGTAGGTCATCACATCGGGGCCGCCGACGTCGTAGCTCTCGCCGAAGTACGCTGTCCGCCCACAGACCGCCGCAAGGTAGTGGGCGACATCGGCGATAGCGATCGGCTGGGTTGGCGTCGAAACCCAGCGAGGACAGACCATGGCGGGAAGGCGATCGACCAGGGCGAGAATCGTCTCGAACGCGGCACTTTCGGCGCCGACGACCATCGCAGCGCGCAGTGTCGTCACCGGCACGGGGCCTGATGCGAGCGCGATCCCCGTTTCGATCCTGCTTCGGAGGTGGGCCGAGAGGTCTGGCGAGTCGTCCCCGAGTCCGCCGAGGTAGACGATCTGCCGGAGCCCGACCGCGGCAGCTTCACGGGCCATCGTTTCGGCGGCGAGCCGGTCGCGGAACGCGAAGTCGGGCGAGCCGAGCGAGTGGACGAGGTAGTAGGCGACGTCCGCACCGGCGAGTGCCGCCGCCACCGACTCGCCGTCGGTCGCATTCGCGCGCACCCAGACGATTCCGTCGTCGCTCTGCGGATGCTCGTTCCGCGAGACTGCGACGATTTCATGCTCGCGGGCAAGCACCGGCAGCAGAGCGCGGCCGATCGTTCCCGTTGCCCCGAAAACAACGACCCTCACAGCGTCGCCTCATGAATCATCCGAGCGAAATAGCGGCGACTGATCTCGGTGTGCAGGCGTCGCTCCACCTGGCGATACAGCGCGCCCGTCCAGACGGGCCAGCCAGGCCTGCCGTCGAGGCGCGGGAAGAAGCCGTCGACCGTGACGCGCAACTCGACCGCCGGCCGCACGGTCTGGGCGAACGTGATCGACCCACCCGGCCCGCGGGCGAGGAATCCGCCAAGAATCGGGTACCGGCTGAGCGCTGCCGACTCGTCTGCTGCCGCCTCGGGGTTGCCGAAGCGAAGAAGCGTCCAGCGGCCGAACAAGCGTAACTCGAGATCGCTTCCCCGCTGACGTGCCCGGACAAGCCGATACGTGAACGACTCCACCCCCTGCCAGTAGCGTTGGCCGAGCGCAAGCCCGCCCTCCTCCGACAGATCGACTACCGGGCTCGACGGCCGAACGCACTGCTCCAACCGCACCGCTCCGCCGAGGGCGTACTCCTCGGTCGAATTCCAACCTGCCAGCGTCGATTGCCTCACGATTCCTCCATTATCGTCGGCCGCCGAGGTCAGACCGGCGAAATGCCGGTGCGATGCCGACGCGTTGCTCATTCCTGCCTCGTCGGCCCCGATGGGCTCGAGTGCGGGGAACCGAGGTGCGGCGAGCGAAAGAGGGAGGAAGCGTACCGGGTCGCGCGTTCCGAGCCAGGATCAGTGGTTGCCCCGATGCGGCGTGGATGCGGCGGGGCGATGCTGGGTGAGCTGATCCGTGACCGTCGTCGAGAATGAGGAGGGCGTGATGGAGGCGAAGGAGCTACAGGGTGTCAAGGACGATCGAATCATCGTCAGGGCTCACCGTGTGGGGGAGTCCCCCCGCACCGGGGTCGTGCTCGAGGTGCTGGGCCAGCCCGACCATGTTCACTACCGCGTTCGTTGGGATGAGGATGGGCACGAGTCGATCTTCACCCCGAGCAGCGACGCCACGTTCGAGCACAAGGCCGGCCGGCCGTAGGCTGTTCGGGAGGACGGGCTGAACGGTGACGACCTCCCTGTTCCCGAAGCTCGAGGCGAGGAGCCTCGAGGGTGTCGTGGTCGGCCTTCCTGAGGGGTTCGAGGGAGATCCGTCGGTGGTGCTGGTCGCGTTCGAGCGCTGGCAGCAGAAGCAGGTCGACTCGTGGGTGCCGTTGCTCCGGCATCTCGGGGAGAGGCGTCCCGGGCTCGAGGTGTACGAGATCCCGGCGCTCGGCAGGCGCTGGCTTCCAGTCCGGCGGTTCATCGACGGCGGCATGCGGGCGGGGATCGCCGACGCGCGAGCCCGGCGCGGCACGCTGACGGTGTATACGGATGTGGCCGCACTCCTTGAAGCGCTCGAGCTCGACTCGACGGCCTCGATCGCCGTGTTCGTGGTCGCTCCGAATGGAGCGATCGAGTGGCGTGGCCGAGGTGCGTTCCAACCAGAGCACGGCGACGAGCTTACGCGCGCAGTCGAGAACGCGAGCAAGCGAGCGGGCCCCTGACGACGGGTGGCCCGGCCACGGAGCAACCCGCGACGACGGTCTGGGTCTCGGTCGTCGAGCTACTGTGGCGCGACGGTGTGCCGGGCACTCGAGACACCGAGCAGCCTGTAGAGGGGGCAGAAGCCAACGACGGTGGTCACGGCCATGACAACGCCCACGACCGCGAGAAGCACGCCGGCAACCGAGCCGATGCCGACAACGCCAGGATCAGCGCTACGGGGGCGATGATCACGCCGCGGAGTAGACGATCGATGGTTCCCTCGTTCTTGGTCATGTCGGATTCCTTTCGGGTTGGAGGGTTAGGCCGCGCAGGTGCGGTCGACGACGCGGGCGAGGCGCTCACGGACGTCGGCGGCGACGGGGAGGAGATCGTCGTTCTCGACGATCGAGAGCATGCGCTCGGCGTCGACGGCCGAGACGTGGGTGGCGCCGTGGCGCTCGTAGACGACGAGGTTGCAGGGCAGCAGCACGCCGAGATCGGGCTCCGCCTCGAGTGCGCGGTGCGCGAGCGACGGGTTGCAGGCGCCGAGGATCACGTAGGGCTCACCTTCGAGATCGAGCTTGGCCTTCAGCGTCGCCTGGACGTCGATCTCGCAGAGCACGCCGAAGCCTTCCGCTTTCAGCTCCTCGCGGGCGCGGGCGACCGTGTCGGGGAACGGGAGTGTCGTGTTGCCGGTCAGTGCGTACTTGGTTCCAACCATCGTCCTGCCTCCTCGAGTTCGCGCTTCCGCGCCTTGATTGCCTTGAGCCGGTGCGCCTCGGCGCCGGTGGGCTCGTCGAACCGCTCGTCGAGATACGCAAGGATCTCGTCCTCACCGACGAGAACCTCTCCGTCCTCGGATACGAGGGTCGGGATCGAATCGGCACCCGTCCGCATGAGCAGCTCTGAACGCTCATCACGATCGACCGGAACCTGTCGTGCCATGTAGACGACGTCGAGCTCGGTCAGCCGCTCGCGCACCCGCCGCGAGGCCGGGCACCACTCGGTCTGATAGAGCTCGGGGAGCCCAAACGACTGAGTTGTTGAAGTTGTTGAAGCGGCCATACCTTAAACATACAACTATATGATTGTATAATATTAGTAGTTGTTACTGATCTTCGTCAGCGCACAACCCGATACCCCGGCCCTGCGCGGGATCGAGGATTGCTCCTGGCGAGATCTCGCCAGGTTTGCGATGACCCTCACCGCGATCGCCCGCCCGTCGCTGTCCCGCTCGCGAAGCAGGTGAAAGACACCGGCGCTTGACCGCGAAGGAGGCGATGGAGTAGCGTTACCGGAACCGATTCCAGTAAGGCTGGACGAGTCGCTCACAGCCCTCGGCCCAGACCCAGAGACCGATCCGAAGGAGGCAGCGGGATGATCCGGAGCGCGTTCACGCTTCGACTCGAGCCGGAGGCCCTGCCCCGGTACAGAGAGCACCACGACAACATCTGGCCGGAGCTCGTGGCGGAGATCGAGC
>JBKJVI010000185.1:0-12203 GCA_046590225.1 Gaiella sp.
TGCTCATCATGCTCGTTGCGCTAGTCGTCGCGATTGTTGCGGTGGCCGGTGTCGCGAGCTCGTCGTCATCCGCTGCGCCGAGCGTCGCGGAGGCGCTTACGCCGACCAATACGCCGACGGATACGCCGACCAACACGCCGACCAATACGCCGACGGATACGCCGACGGGCACCCCGACCAACACGCCGACCAACACGCCGACGGGTACCCCGACCAACACGCCGACCAACACGCCGACCAACACGCCGACCAGCACGCCGACGAACACGCCGACACCGACCCCGATCCCGTACGAGGGGTGCAGCCCCGGATACTGGAAGAACCATCCCGGTGCGTGGAGCCGGACCGCCTACCGCACGACGGATTCGGTCGGCTCGGTCTTCTCGAACGCCAATCTCTACTCCGCCCAGAACAAGCTACTGAGCGACTACACCCTCTCGCAGGCTCTCAGCTTCTCGGGCAACAAGAGCCTCAGCGGCGCTGCGCAGATCCTGATTCGCCAGGGGGTGGCCGGAGTGCTGAGCATCAGCGCAGGGCTGGACTACCAGGGCATGACTGTGCAGGGCGTGGTCTTCGCGGTGAACAACGCACTCGCGTCGAGGAACCGGATCACGATTCTGGCCCTGGCCAACACCCTCGACAACTACAACAGCAACTTCGTCTGCCCGTTGAGCTGACCGGCAGCAGATATGCGTGGAATGCTGCGGGCGCCTCCGATGGAGGCGCCCGCAGCATCGTTCGGCTCGAATGAATCGCCACGACAGCCCGCGAAGCAATGACAGACCTCTCCGTCGTCATCCCGGTCTACAACGAGGCCGAGGCCATCGAAACACTCGTCGAGGATCTCGGGCGCGAGCTCCCGCCGCTCGTCGGCGATGTCGAGGTGATCGTGGTGGACGACGCGTCGACCGACGAGACGCCTGTGATCCTCGAGCGGCTCGCGCGCGATCGCCCGTGGCTGCAGGTGCACCGCCCCGAGCACAACGCGGGACACGGTCCCTCTGTCGTCCGTGGACTCGACCTCGCGCGAGCCGACTGGGTATTCCAGATCGACTCCGACGGCCAGTTCGTCGTGGGCGAGTTCTCCCGGCTCTGGGGCCGCCGGGACGAATGCGACCTCGCGCTCGGTGTGCGCGCCGACCGGAACGATCCCACACACCGGATCGTCCTCTCCCGCACGGTGATGATCGCGGTCTCGCTCCTCTCCGGCCGACGCATCCGCGACGCCAACACCCCGTTCCGCCTCATGCAACGCTCCGTCTGGACCGATCTTCGACCGCTGATCGAGGACGCGACGCTCGCCCCGAACATCTTCGTGACCGTCGGCGCGTCCGCCCGCGGCCGGCGCATTCTCGAGGTGCCCGTTACGCACCTCGCGCGAAAGACCGGGGTCGTCAGCCTGCGGGCTGTCCGCTTGCTGCGCTTCAGCGGCCGCGGCCTGGCACAGCTGGTCGGCTTCCGATACCGGCTCGCGCGCGCTCCACGGCGTACCCGGGGTAGCTGAGGCGGCCGGTCGTCGTGTCGTCGAGTACAGAACCAGCCGGCCCCCGGTTCGGCGACGCCGACCTGCGTACCCGCCTCGGCGCGTGGGTCGCCACCTGGGGGAGAGACGCGATCCCGTTCGCATGCTTCGCGGGCTTGGCGCTCGTGCTCCGCTTGATCGAACTCCAGAGCAAGGCAATGCACCACGACGAGAGCCTGCACGCGGCCTTCGGCTGGCGGATCGTGAACGGCGACGGCTACAGCTACGACCCCGTCTACCATGGACCGCTGAACTTTTACCTGATCGCCCTATCCGATCTCGTGTTCGGCGCGAGCGACTTCGTCTCTCGACTCCCGTACGCGCTGACGGGAACAGCCATCGTGTTCCTGCCGTTCCTCGTGCGCCGTCAACTCGGGACGGTGGCGACACTCACTGCATCGGCGGCCCTGTGCCTGGCGCCGAGCTACCTCTACTACTCGCGATTCGCCCGCGAGGATATTCACATCGCCACGCTCAACTTGGCACTCCTGGTAGTGATCATCCGATTCCTCGACGCCCCGCGACGCTGGCAGCCTCCTGTGTTCCTCGGGCTACTCGCGGCTGCGTTCGCGACAAAGGAAACCACCTACATCACGGTGTTCTATCTCGGCCTTTTCACGGCGGGGCTCATTGTCGTGCAGGGTGTCCAGGCAGCCCGCGACGACCGGCGGCCGTGGGACGGTCCGTTCCTGAAGAGCGCCCGTTCGCTCGGCGCGTCCGCGTGGGCATGGGGTGTGTCCACGTTCTTGGTTGTCTTCACCCTGCTCTTCTCCGGCTTCCTCACCAACCCGAGTGGGTTGAAGGAGGGCCTGGTCGGCAGCATTGACTACTGGCTCTCGCAGCAACCCGTGGCCCGTGGCGGCCAGCCGTGGTTCTACTATCTCGTTCTCCTGCCAGCGTACGAATGGCCCATCATCCTCCTCGGTGTGGTCGGGATCGTCGTCGTCCTCCGTCGCCCCACCGTGGTTAGGGCTCTGCTGCTCTGGACGTTCGTCGCCAGCCTGGCGATCTTCTCGTGGGCATCGGAGCGAATGCCCTGGCTCGTGCTCCACCCTCTGCTCCCGCTCATCCTGCTCGCCGGCGTAGGCATGCAGGCGTTGTGGACGGCCCGGGCTCGCCGTTGGTCGCAGGTCGCAATCGTCCTCGTCGCGGTGACGGGCGTAGGCTGGGTGTACCAATCGATTCAGCTGTCGTACCTCCGCCCCGAGGATCCGAGAGAGTTGCTCGTCCAGGTCCAGTCATCCCAGGATGTGCCGAAGGTGCGGGACGAGATCATGCGCATCAGATCTGTCGCGGCTCGCCGCTCGCGTGAGCCCCTGGTCATGCAGGTCGACAGCTGGGGTGGGACAGGCTGGCCGTGGAGCTGGTATCTCCGCGACGTGCCCACGGGATACTACGACATGAGTCATCCGGAGGTCGTCGACCCGGGCGCCGTCGTGCTCGTGGCCGATCCGAACCACGCTGTGATGGCGCCGCGCCTCACCGGGTACGTGGCGGAGCGGTTCCGGTTGCGGGTCTGGTGGGTCCCGGACTGGGGCTCGGCGGGCGTGGGTGACTGGCTACGATGGCTTGCATTTCGGACGCCGTGGAGCCCGACCGCGACGATGGACGAATGGATCTATCTCCGGCCGGACGTCGCGAAGATGCTCGAGCAGGAGCGCGGTTAGCCTCCCGTCGGAGGGCATGCCGCATTCGGCTCGGGGCAGAGCGTCGCGCGGAACTGATCCCACCGGAGAGGCCGGGTACGGCGATAGATACTCACCGGTGGATGGTCGTACACCCAGAACGCCTCTTCCGCCGAGGAATCGTCGAGCCGTACCCCAAGTAGTTCCGGCTCGCTCGTGAATGACGCCACACGCCGGAATCCCAGCGTGCCCGCAAAGAGCTCATCGTAGAACCGCACCATCAGCGGAAAGCGGTCGGGCAGGCGTCCGATCGTCTTCGAGGCTCGAGGTGAGCTGAGCACGTAGTAGTCGGCCTCGGAGAGCACGCCGTAGAGCCTTCGCAGCTTCTTTTCGTCGTCCGGTTCGAAGACGGGTAGCTGGAGCAGCGTGAACCCCTGGGCCAAACCTCCGACAGGCAGTGAGTCGTCCCAGTGCTCGTTGGCGATCCGCGAGCCAGGCTCTGCGTTCTTCACGATCCACTCGGAAGCCGCGATGCGCGTGTGCTGATGCGAGAGCACATGTTCATACGCGACCGCGTAGAGAGCGGTGGCCGCGATCACGCTCCCCGCAACCGCAGCAAGGGGCAGGGGGCGGCTCCCGAAGACTCGCATCAGCGCGTACGCGGCGGCGATTGCGAGGAACGGCGTGATCGGGACGAGATAGCGGCCCATATGAGCGAAGCGCGGTGAGATCCAGAAGAACATGACGAGCACGTACGCGACGAGCATCAGCCACTGGGTGGTTGCCCCGACGACGGTCGCGGGGACGAGATCGAGTCCGCGCGCGCGAACATGTCGCACGGCAGAGCGGCCGACCCTCACGGCAAGAAGCACCATTCCCGCGACCGCGACGATCCCGAGCGGTAATCCGAGTTGCCAGCCGACGAGATTACGGAGAGGGTCTACCACCGGAGTCGAGAGCAGCCACTGGTACGAAGGCGGAAAGAGAAAGTCGCCATTCACCCGTCTGAACTCCTCGTTTAATGCCGACTCGAATCCCTCGTTGAGCCTGATGTCGAGCCAGTTCGAGTGCGCGAAAGCGTACGGCGACACCGTGCGAAACGCGATGTACGCAGGCAGCAGGGTTGCGAGGAGGCACGAGCCAAACCGGATGAGCGCGCGTGAAGTCCCATTGATGGTTGCCACGAGAACGCTGTCGGCGACGAGTGCCACGCCAACAGGCGCGAGCACGAGTGCCCCCGGAACCTTGCAGGCGACGGTCAGGCCGACCCCGACTCCAACGAGGGCAAAGCGGCGGTTGACGTGCCGCTCGGACGACGAACCTGCGGCCCGGAGCGCCCACAACGCGAGCAGGAACGTCATCATCGTGAAAAAGACGAGCCACGAGTCAACGGTGAAGAAATGCGCGTGCTGGATCGCCGTAACCGTGAACGCGTAGAGCAATGCGGCGATCGTCGCGCCCCACGCCGCGCGTCTGCGTCCCCATTCCTCCATCAGCAGCAGCGATGCGATGAACACGAGCACGATCGTCGTCGTGTCGAGGAGCGCGGCAACGTGACGGGCGACGATGAAGAGATGGTCGTAGTCGTCTTGCCCGAGTGCCGTTGCGACCATCTTCGACCCGGTGAGTGGCAGAAGCCCGTATACATAGGATTTGCCGGTTGGAATGTTGTACGGGGACAAGGGTGATCCGGCGACGTCGAAGTACTCAATCGGTGAGCTCGGCCATTTGACGTCGTTCGCGACACTTGCGACATAACGCTCGTCGGGATGGGTGTGCCCACCGTCGTCCCAGTTCGCGTAGGCGTAACGGAGGCTTCCTCCAGCCACGACGGCGAGCAGAAGTCCGACGAGCGCGATCGTTCCGATGCGGTTGAACAGCTCCCGAAGCCGGAGGTGTGCTCGAATCTCCCTCAGGCGGGCATGCAGGGAACCGGCGGCGCTCGACATCGGTGCCTTACCCTAGGCGAGAACGGGTCGGGAGCATCGACCGCCTCATCGCACCGTTGCGACGACTTGAACGGGATCTGCGGGGCGCAGGACACCGGGCGGCACGATGAGCCAGGCGCCGAGCGGATCCGGTCGACCGTCGGCGCGCGGCGGAATCCACTGCCAACGCGCGAAGGTCGGCTGCGTCGATTTCGGGCGCAGCGTGATCAGGACGGAGTGGCGCCCGCGCGTGAGGCGGATTCCCTTGCCGAGCGCCTGAGCAACTGCAGCTGACGAGAGTTCTCTACCGTCGAGCGTCACCGTGAGTGCCCCGTCGGACTGGAATGCCATCCGGTAGCTCCCGGCTCGCGGAACGAGGAGAAAACCCCGCCAATCGACCATGGCGGGATTCGGGAGAGGATCCGGGATATTGACGAATCCGGCGGCAAGTGTGGTCGTGAGAGTAGGCCACGTCTGCGAAGGCGTCGCGTTCGCGACGCCCCCGCCGTTCCCGTTGCGAATTTCGGTCAGTAGCCCCCAGGGGGCAGTCATGGCAGGATAGGTCTGCGCCGGCACGAACGGCCGCGCTGCTGGATTACGGCCAGTCGGCGACAGGCTTCCACTCCAACGAAGCTCGACGGTGTCCTTGTGAGAGCTGACGTCAGCACTCAACTCGACGAGGTGGAGCCCACTCGGAACTCGCACCGTGCGCACCACAGACTGCACGCCTCCCCCCGCCGCGACGAACACCCCGTCGAGCAGCAGCGTCGAGCCGACGGGCGCCCTCAGCTCGAGTCGATGAAGCCCGGGTCGGGCGACCCGGATCCCGCTCGTCCAGCTGAGCCGTGCCGGAAGCGTCGCGCTCGTCGGGATCTGACCGAAACCGTCAGTGACACCGAGGCGTTGTCCGTCGGCGTGAACCACCACGCCGAGCCACCTCGTCGGCGCTTCGGGAGGAACCCGGAAGACCGTGCGCCCGTCCCGGAGCGGTCGCACCTCACCGCGGCCGTAGAGGTCGCGAAGCAGCGTCAGATAGGGAAGTTGCTCCGTGCCGTAGAGAATGAAGCTCATGATCTCGTTCTTGGCCGGCACGGGCACGCGCTGCCGCCACGGCAAGTCGGCGTACGGCTCGTCCGGTGCTATGACCGGCAGCTGGCTACCCGGGTTGGGAATCGAGCCGGTGTGCGCACCGCGAGCGATGAAGCGCACCCATCCCGATGTGACCATGTGCTGAGACGACTCGAGCGCGTAGACCGGTCCGTCCGCGCCGAGCTCGGCCACCTGCAGGGACTCGATCGTCGTCGACGACCACGGTCCCGTCCTGCTCCTGTAGTCGACAAAATAGGCCAAACCCTGGAGCACCATCAGTACTAGGACGGTGGCGGCGACACATGCATCGACAATCGATGTGACGTGTCCTGAGCCGGAGTCAGAAGCTTGCGCGAGCTCTGGCCTGACCCACCGAGCTCGTGCGTAGCGTAGCGTCGGCGCTACCCGCGATGCTAGCTCCATGAGCGCGATAGCCGCGAGGAGAGGAAGTGTGACGACGAGCACCGCCGCACGTTGCGCCGCTGGCGTCTCGACGGTGAGGATCACTCCCGAGAGTCCTATCCAGAACCAGACGGCGAGGATCGCCAGCCTCGGGTCTCTGAAACCCCTCGCCGACGCGTAGAAGATGCCGAGGAGTGTAAGGACGGCGAGGATCTTCGGAAAGATCGGCTTCCCCGATGGAAGGAATTGACTCTCGTCCTCGTAGCGGTCGAAGAGGCCGAGCGACCTCTCGAACTGGAGGGCCATTACCTCGCCTAGGCGCATGTCCGGGCGGATGTACACAAGGCGACCCCGATTCTCGGCCGAGAGGACGGAGGTCTGCTGGAAGCGCAACTCGAGCTCGTCGGGGTGGCCTCGGATGTGGGCGGCAAAGGGAAGGACGGCAACGAGCGCTGCCACCGCCGCGACGGCAGCCCCTCGGAGGATGCCTCGGCGAGAGCCCTTCTTGAAAAGCAGGAGCACGACGATCGTGGCGACCGCAGCTATCGGCCACGAGCGGGCAGAGGAGTACGTGTACAGGCTGAGTCCGCCCGCCAGGCCGGCGACGCCGTACCCCCACGTGCGGCCGGTCCTGCCACCCTCGAGGAAACCCGCGAGCGACAGAGCGAACAGCGCCGCTCCGACGCCCGACTCCGCGATCGTCCGGCTGAACTGCAGCGCGAGAGGGCTGACCGCGGCGAGTGCGGTCGCGACGAGCCCGACCCGACGGTCGAAGTGACGAAACCCGATCCAGGCAACCGCACAGACGATGACGAATCCGGCAAGAGCATTGAGGAGGCGGCCCTGCACGACGCCGACGCCGAAGATGTCGAAGAACAGAGCCAGCAACCGGAAGTAGACCATGTTGACGTAGAACCAGCCGGACTCGAACCATGACGTTGGCGCGATGCCGTCGAGGACGTCAAGGGCGCTCGCCGCGCGATCGCCCTCGTCGGCCTGGACGTTGACCGGGACACTCGCAAGTGCGAAGAAGCGGGCAACAAACGCGACGAGCAGGATCACGGCGAGTGTCAGGCTCCAGCGATTCCGCCATCGCAACGAGGCCGCCCCGCGGGCAGCGCTCATGAAAGAGGGGATGAGGGCCACGATGACGAAGGCAAGCGAAAGGAGCCAGACGTAACCGGCTCCAAGGGCCGAGATGTCGCGGTCGAGTCGAACGGCGTTCACCACAGCGACGAGCACCGCAAGTCCAAGCCAGGTGGTCAGCCACCGATCTTCGCCTCCGTGGCTTCCGTCGGGCTGTCCCGGCGCGTCCTGCTGTCGCCGACCGCGAGCAGTGGCTGCGAGCGCGATTCCCGCGGCGAGATACAGGATGAGACGTGGGATTCCGTCGAACGTCGTCGCGACCGGGAATGCATCGTTCGGTGCGACGGTGGCCATCATCGCCACGATGCACAGGACGACACTGATCGCGAAGCCGGCCGCCAAACGCCGGTCGGAACTCTGGCCGGGCACGGGGGCATGCTAACGGACGCATCTGCCGCGTTAGCCTGTGCTTTCGCGAAATGCCGCTCTCCTCAGAGCTCCTGACCAGCTGCGGGCGCACAGCCTTCCGTTCCGTCGCGAATCGAGACGCTGCGCGAACGGTCGCCGACGTCCGCCCAGACTACGGCAGGGGTCGTGATCAGTACGCTGGGGCTCGACGAGTTCGAGCTCGGCCTCGCCGGGTCAACGGCGACAGTGGGGGCGGGCGTCTCGATCGGAGAGTTGATTCGTCGGGTACTGCCCCTCCGCCCGTTTCCGTCGGTGACACCTGGAACGAAGCACGTGACGGTCGACAACCCGTCAGTATGTTGAGTACGCGACCGTGGATGGACTTGGCGGCATGCACACGATCTGGGTGTCTGGTCGGCTTCGCGTCGTGACGGCGGTACTTCGAACCCTGCACCGGCCGATGTTTCGCTTCTGCGAAGGTAGCTTTTAGCGCGGCACAGCGTCGGCGTTCGGCATCCCGTCACCGACGATCTCGGGCACTCTTCGGCGCAGTTGGAAGCGCCGACGAAGGAGCAGGATGCCGCCGACCGCGAAGAGGGGCAGAACATTGAGCGCGTGCAGTGCCAGGGCGTCCGAGAGCGACAAGGACCGATCGACGCCGTACGCCGAGAGAACGACGACGGTTGCGCCTTCGAAGACGCCCAATGCGGCAGGTGACGAGGGCAGGATCATGGCAAGGCCGATGCCGACGACCACGAGGACTCCCGCGAGTGGTGAGAGATGTATAGCGCTCGCCTCCATCACCACCCAGAATCCGAACCCGAGGACAATCCAGGAGAGGGTCGTCCATGCGAAGCTCACGACCGCGATCCGAAGGCTGACGATGCCTGCAAGGCCTTCGACGAAGTGCGCCGGGGCGCTTTCCAGCGATTGGCGCGGGATGAACGGGAACCATCGCAGTGGACGAATTAGCATATGGATTACGCGATCGCCGAAACGGCTCAAGAGCACGGTAAGCACCGCGAGCGCGATAAAGAGAGCGACGGCGAAGGCTCCGGCCGCGCGAAGCCAGGCGACGTGCGGAAGCCATGGAAGCATCAGGAACATGAGCAAGACGAGCGAGAGCACGTCCTCTGCCCGTTGGACGAAGACCGTTGCAGTCCCCTCGGCGATCGGCGTCTGCGCCTTCTTGTTCAATGCCACGATCGCTGCGGCTTCACCCGCCCTGATGGGCAGGATCGCGTTGGCCAGATAACCAACGAACTGCGCGCTGAGAACAGCGCCGAAGCCCGGCCGTCTGCCGGCCGAGAAGAGTGATCGCCAGCGCACGGCCCGGATGAAGAAAGTCAGCGTCAACGCCACCATGCTGAGCGCCAGCAACGAGAGGTTCGTCTCGCGGAGCGCATCAACCGTCCTCCCTGGGTGCGCGCCGCGCACGGCGACATACATGAGGGCAGTGCTCACCGCGAGCCCGATGACTAGACGCTTTCTATGAAGATCGCTCCGATTCTTCGGCGTGGGAGGCGGACACCAGAGTGGGGGGGCGGCACAGAACTTCCGACGGCTACTCGGAAGACGGGGCAGGTCGCGCGCCAATTACTCGCGTTTCACCTCTTCTTCGATGCGGTTCTCGCGGGCTCCGCCGGTCGCGCGCACTGTCTGCGTGACCGCAACGCCCCGAATGGCTTCCCGCTCGAACGGCAGGCTCGATCTCCCTTGAGCGCAAGCCATACCGAGAGAGCGGGAAGATCCCACGACAAGCGTTTGCGGGAAACCCTGGTTGAACGCGAGGGCAATGTGGTGACCTTGAGCCCGTAAGCGCTTTCGAGGCAGCCCTTCGGGTTCATCGGCGCGCGGGCGTCGCCGGTACAGGGGGCACGATCGGACTCATCGAGAAATGCCCATTGACACCCCCTTGGGCTCCTTGGGAGTTCGTCTCAGAACAACCTGGTGGAGGGACGCCCTCGCCGCGCCCCTCCACCAGGCTGATCGCTACGGCGTGAGGTCGCCGTAGATGTTCTGTCGCTACGGCGTGAGGTCGCCGTAGATGTTCTGGTCGATCCCGCCGGCGTGGGGGCACTTGTCGCCGCTCCACGATGTTGTCGTGGCTCCTTTCTTGCCCACCGAGGTGACCAGGTTGCGACACTGCTTGACGTCCGATGTTGTGGCGTCGGCATCTTCTGGCACTTCGCGTGGGTCGGTGCCCTGGACGGTGTCGCGCCAATCCGTCCAGACGACGTAGGCGAAGCTCGCGACCGAGGTGACCCAGAGGTAGTCGCCTGCGAACGGGACGGCGCGGTTCCCGAACTGCTCATAGTTCGGGTTGGTCGTGACATCAGAGACGCGGGTCTTTGAACCCCAGGAGGCTCCGCGATCGGTCGACTGGGCACCGAACACGTCGAGTGACGGCGTCGTCTTGCCGTCCGCGCAGTTGCCGATCGGCCGCTTGACGCTATAGCACGGGTCGAAGCGGCTGTCCCACCAGATCGCGTGAAGCACCCCGCCGTCGGCCGACACGTCCGGGAACACTTGCTGGCCCGAACCCTGGTTGTCGATCAACGCCGGGTTCGTCGACGATGCTGCTGCTCCGTCGTACCGAACAAAGTAAATCCCGGCTTGGCCGGCTCGACCTGAGCCGACAGTGCCGTAGGTGGTTCCGGTGTCCACGATCGTGTCGGGCTTCGTGGCGTCGTAGACGACGTAGACCCATTCGTGGGTCGTGTCGGACTGGTCGGCAGACGAGCGGACCTGCGTATCACGCCGGAAGAACGTGTAACCCGACACGCAGTGGTTGGCGAAGTCGCCGCAATCGCGGGCAGCTCCGGCGTCGACGCCTTCCTCGAAGCTCGGGTCGTCGGGCTGAAGCTGGGGCCGGGTCGGGATCGCCTCGGGCGCACTCTGATCCTGCGCGTCAGAAGCGACGAAGTCCGTCACCTTCCCCGGGCCAGAGAACGTCCCACCGCAGTCGCTCGACTTGGTCACCATCACCGCGTCCTGCTGGCCGCCCTGTGCGGTGAACTGCCGGAACGTCACGTAGACATGACCGTTACCGGTCACCGCAATGTCGGGGAACTGGACGTCATGGATTGACGGCGTCAACTTCAGCGGGCTCGAGAAACTGGCGCCGTGGTCGGTCGAGCGGGCGAAGTAGATCGCGACACCCCCGTTCCCAGTGAACCGCGACCACGAGAAATACACGTTGCCGTCGCACGCACCACCGGTCCTGTCGACCTCGATCGCCGTCTTGTCGTTGAACTTGCCCAGCAGATTCGGTGCCGACGAACCACGGGCGACGATCGTCGTCCCCTCGTAGGCAACTCCGTCACGCGAGGTGTCGGCCGCGTTCGCCCCACCCGGATTTGCGAACCGCGCGACCCAGACGTCACCGAGGGTCTTCGCTGAGCCGGCCGGGTCGTCCGAGCTCTCGGAACCGAAGAACGCCCGCCCGTGATTGTCCCACGCGATCACAGGATCGCCCGCGCTCGCCGTCCTGGCCTGTGAGAGGGCCGCATAAGGCGACGTGTCATCCGGATAGCCCGGCACGAGGGAACTCGTCCAACTCGCCCCCGCAGTCTCGGATCGGTAATAGCCGAGCCAGATCGGCCCGACAGCACCGGCGTCTGCCCCTTGGTTGTAAACACCGCAGTAGTCGTTGGAGCTCCCTAGCAGCACGCTCGTGTTGCGCGGGTCGACAGCGACGGAGGGTTCGTTCTCCCGTCCCTTCGAGATCGTGCACTCGTCGAGCGTGTCGTCGGTGTAGGCAGTACCGGTAGCAAGCGTGTAAGCGCTGACGTAACCCGTCCCGCAGCCCGCATCCGGATGACAGTCGTTCGTCAGCCGCGCGTCCGAGCCCGGCGTCGAGGCACCGGCGATTCCGCCGACCAAGAGCAGCGACAAGCACGCCAACACGGCAGCCCTCATGATTCTCCTCATTGACTTCTCCCCTGTGAGCAGTTGAACAACTCATGATCTACCCCAAGGACACAACCGTCAAACCGGCGCCTACAGTGGACGACTTCCGGGACTGAGGTTGTCCCGTAGCTCGTAGAACTTTGTAGGCGGCGGTCCCTCCTGCCTCGTCCGCTCCGCTTGGGAGCGTTTGAGGTGATCCGTCCAAAGATCGAGGGAGGAACCGCCGTGAGG
>JBKJVI010000092.1:0-3454 GCA_046590225.1 Gaiella sp.
ACAAGGCCGCGGCGCAGAGCGGCCCCGCGGCGTTGAGCGTCAACACCTCGTACAAGTCGCCCTACGACGAGCGCGAGCCCTTCCTTCCTGACAGTCCGATTGAGCGCCGCTACGCCGATCGCGAAACGCGCGTGCGCCTGCACCAGACGCGCTTCCGCGCGCGCGTGCTGCCTGCCTATGCAAACCAGTGCGCAATCTGCCGACTCAAGGAAACACGTCTCCTCGATGCCGCCCACATAGTCGGCGACCTCGTGGAGAAAGGACCGCCGGTCGTGAGCAACGGCCTCAGCCTCTGCACGATCCACCACCGCGCCTTCGACGAGGACCTCGTCGGGATCTCACCCGACTACGAGGTGCGCGTCGCACCGCGGCTGCTCGATGAAGAGGACGGGCCGACCGACTCAGGGCGCGACGCCGAAGAGGCGGTCGACCTCGTCTGGCTCGGACGGTTTGCCCGCCGCGGCTTCGGCCGGCAGCCGAAGCTCGTCGGCGGCGACGTTCGCCTCCCTGAACATCGGCGCTGCGGCCGGTGCTTGAAGAGGCCCGGCAGCAAGTCCGCGCGCGTCGCGGCCGAGCAGGCCGGTCAGCGCCTCCCACACGCTCGCAGCGACACCTCCCGGGTCGAGTTGGCCGAGCTCGAGCTCCTGGTAGTAGCGGCGCACCTTCGCACGCGCGCCTTCCCCCAGGCCGAGCCTCTCGACAAGAGCGGCGGCAACGTCATCGAGCTTCAGTCCCAGGGCCTGCCGCGCCCGCAGGAGCGGCGGGTCGTCGAGGGAGCGGACGAACGCGATCGTGTCGGGTGTGGGAGCACGCCGGGGAGACCGCTCGAGGAACCGGTCGATCAGCACGGCGAGCTCTTCGGCCTCCGGTCCTGCTCGGACGAGGAGCTCGTCGACGGCGAGCGGCTCGTCGCGGGCCCAGCGGCCCACGAACTCGTCCAGCAGTTGCTCCAGTTGGCTCGTCACGACTCGAGCCACTCTCTCAGACGGGCGTTGATGCGGGAGCGAGCCTGATAGAGGGCATTCGGCAGCTTGCCGAGCTGTTCTGCGATCTCGTCGATCTCGAGCTGCTCGAGCAGCCACAGGCGCGCCACCTCGCCATCGCCGGGCGGGAGCGTGGCAACGAACGCCTCGAGCGACAGCTGCAGCTCGACGTCGCCAGTGAAGTTGTCGGGCGTGGGGCCGTCGATCTCGATCCACTCGTTCTCGCCCCAGCCCTTCTCGTACCAGCCCGAGCACACGTACCCGATCACCTGATGCACGATCACGCGGAAAGGCCAGCGTCCATCGCGGTGCCTACCGTTCTTGAGCTCCTTCCAGAGCCGCTCACACACAGCCTGAGCAACGTCGTGCCCGACCGGCCCGCGCATCTTCGCGACGCAGCGGTTGTCGATCGTCTCGACCCAGCCGGCGAGGAGGAGATCGATCTCCCCGTTTTGCAGCAGTCGGTTGTCCTCGGCATCTCTCGCATCGCGCATCGACGAGTAAGTCAGCTCGGACATGCGTGAATCTTACGAGGCTCGGCTGCGCAGAGCGAAGAAGGCCGCATCAACTGTCAACGACAACGCTCGAGCAGCCATTCGGCGACGACTGGCGCCGCTGGGCCAAGACCGTTGCGGAGGCTGTGGTCGCCCGGCACGAGACGGACCTTCCGCAGCGGCCCAGCCGGTGGAATGCCGAACTGATCGCGCTCGCCCTGGACGACGAGTGTCTCGACCGCCACGATGTCGAGCTCCGGGAGGCGGGTCGGTCTCGGCTCGGGCCGCTGACCCTGATGCGGCTGCAGGGGGAACGCGAGGCAGAGGACGCCGGCCGCTCCGGTCGCGCCCGAGGTGCGGCAGGCGACCCGGCCACCAGAGGAGCGACCGCCCACGACGAGCGGCAACTCGCGGAACCAGCTGGTGCGGAGGCCGTCGACAACCGTCATCCACGCGACGTCGAGCTGCCAGGCAGGCGCGGGCGCGCGGCGGCCGGAGACCCGGTAGGGCTGCTCGACGAGAGCCACGGCGATGCCGACCGAGAGAGCGGCGTCCTTCGTCTCGACGATGTCCCTTGCGCCGACACCGCCGCCCGCGCCGTGGCCGAGCACGAGCACGCCGCGCGGGTTGGCGACGTCGTGAACGTGCGCGTACGCGGGGCCGTGATCGGTGTCGAGGACGAGCATGGCGACCCCGGCATAGTCGCACCTCGTAAGAACCGCCGCCGCCGAGAGGGACTCCCTACCGACCCGAAAAGGAGAACGCCATGACACTTGCGACACTCGACTTCCAGCTCGGCGACCCGATCGAGCACCGCGGGATCGTCGTCACACCACTCTTCCCCGCTCGCGACCCCGTCGCCAGCTACATCACGCTCGACGAGGCGCTACCGCGCGGCCTCACGATCACCGAGATCGACGCTGCCGGCTCGGTGCCGGAGCTCGCGGTCGTGAACCCGCTCGACGAGTTGGTGCTGCTGTACGACGGCGAAGAACTGATCGGCGCCAAGCAGAACCGGATCCTCAACGTCTCGGTTCTCGTCGGTGCCGGTGCGAAGCTGCCGATCCCGGTCTCCTGCGTGGAGCAGGGCCGCTGGGCCCGATCGACGGCGGGCTTCGACTCGGCGGCGCACATTTCGCACGCACACCTGCGCCGCCGCAAGGCGGAGATGCTCGCCGCCCGGCCGCTCGCACGCGGGGCCGCGCAGAGCGAGGTCTGGGACGAGATCGGCGAGAAGCAACAGCGGATGTCTGTCCCCTCGCCTACCGGTGCGAACCGCGACACCTTCGAGGCGTACGCCGACCGGCTGAGGGCGCTCGAGGACGCTTTCCCGCTCGAGCCCGGCCAGTGCGGGTCCGTGCTCGCGATCGGCGACGATCTCTGCCTCGACACCGTCTCCCGGCCTGATGCCTTCGCTCTGCTGTGGACGAAGCTCCGAGCCGGCTACCTGCTCGACGCCCTCGAACGGCTCGACCAGGCGCCGGCTGGCAGCGAGCGCATCGGGCGCTTCGTCGAAGGGGTCACGGTCGCCACTGTCACCCGTGGCCCCTCCGCCGGACTCGGCGAGGACGTGCGCCTACGCGGCCCGGGCGTGATCGGCTCCGGACTCGAACTCGACGGCGAGATCATCCAGCTCAGCGCGTTCACGAGCGAGGGCGGCGCAGACCGTTCCTGCGGGCGAAGCGCGCGACCGAGCCCCCGCCGGTAGACGCCCGTAGGGCCGGGCCGATCAGGGGGGAGCCATGGCCCGGCCTCCCCACGCGCGACGTGGGCCGTTCGTGCGTCGCCTTCCGTGGAGGGACACTTCCGACGAGTGCACTTCGTTGTCGCAGATGTGTCGGGATCCGGATCGAGGTGCGCCCCGGCTTTGGGACGAGCTACGAGAATCATCCGACGCCACGAGCGCCGGCGACTCCCGTCATCCGACGCCAGTCTGCGGGTTCGCGAATCGGATCAGTGAGCGGTCTTGCCTGCCAG
>JBKJVI010000116.1:0-6686 GCA_046590225.1 Gaiella sp.
GTTGTAGCGATCGGAGCGCCAGAACAGCTGCTCGACTTCGTCGACGAGACGCTGGCGGCCGCTCGCCCGGTAACAGGTCGCGTGGAACTCCCAGCGCTGCTGGAGATACGCATCGACGTCTTGCTCGACGGCGAGCTCGCGCAGGTGTCGAAGGGTTCGTTTCATCTGCGTGATCTCGGCGGGACCGACGGAGCCGGCGCCAACACGAGCGGCGAGCCCTTCGAGGCCGAGCCGGGCTGCATAGATCTCCTCGAAATCCTCCTGGGTGAGACGACTCACGACCGCGCGCCCCGTTGCCGTGACGGCAACAAAGCCCTCCCGTTCGAGCTGGCTCAGCCCGGCGCGCACCGGGGTGGCGGAGACGCCGAGCTGCTTCGCGAGGTCGCGTTGTACGAGTGGCGTTCCAGACGGCAGCTGGCCGCCGACGATCAGGTCGCGCAGCGTCCGCGCAACGCGCTCCTCGATGGACTCGCGTTCCTCGAGGGGTGCGATGGGTGTGATCAGCGCTTCCATTCCGTGACAGTTTGCTCTAAGCTCGCCCATAATGCAATTTGATATTTCAAATCGCAAATGAGCGGGACCGCCACTGAAGTTGTGTCTGGTCGGATCGGGGTCGATGTCGGTGGCACGTTCACCGATGTCCTTCTTCACACGGCCGACGGGCGGGTGCAGGTGCGCAAGCTCCTCTCGACCCCGCCGAGCTATGACCTGGCGGTCGTCGAGGCCGTCTCCGGGCTCGCCGGCGGCGATCTACCGGCCGCGGTGAAAGAGGTCGTCCACGGCACGACCGTCGCGACGAACGCCGTGCTCCAGCGCCTTGGTGCCGAGACCGCCCTCATCACGACGGCCGGCTTTCGCGATGTCCTCGAGCTACGGCGCCTGCGGATTCCGCACATGTACGACCTCTTCTGGCGCAAGCCGCCGCCGCTCGTCGGGCGGCGCCTGCGATTCGAGCTCGCGGAGCGGATCGCGGCCGACGGAACGGTCCTGCAGCGGCTCGACGACGCCGAAGTGCGCGAGCTGGCGGGCCGGCTGCGCACGCTCGAGATCGACTCGATCGCCGTCTGCTTCCTGCACTCCTACCTCTACCCGGAGCACGAGCAGCGCGTCGGCGCGATCCTCGCCGAGGAGCTACCGGGCGCGACGGTATCGCTCTCGAGTGAGATCCTACGGGAGCAGCGCGAGTACGAGCGGTCGGCGACGACCGTCGTCAACGCGTACGTGCGACCGCTGATGGCGTCGTACATCGACCGCATCCGGACGGGCCTCGACGGAATCGGGCTCGAGGGCGCCCCGCTCCAGATCATGCAGTCGTCTGGCGGGGTGATGACGTCCGAGGACGCGAAGCTACGCCCGGTCTTCGCGCTCGAATCAGGCCCTGCGGCCGGCGTTGTCGCAGCACTCGGGATGTCACAACGACTCGGGCTCGACAACCTGATCGCGTTCGATATGGGAGGTACGACGGCGAAGGCATCGCTGATCGAGAATGGTGCCATCGCCCGGGGTCGCGAGTACGAGGTGGGCGGCTCGATCTCTGCGGGAAGTCGGCTGATCCGCGGAGCCGGTGAGCTGTTGCGCATCCCCACGATCGACATTGCCGAGGTGGGGGCGGGCGGCGGTAGCATTGCCTGGCTCGATCCGGCCGGCGGGCTTCAGGTCGGGCCGAGAAGCGCAGGTGCCGATCCAGGGCCGGCGTGCTACGGCCGCGGTGGCGTCGAGCCGACGGTCACCGACGCGAACGTCGTGCTCGGCACGATTCCGGCAGGCCCGGTCGCCGACGGGCAGATCACGATCTCGCGCGAGCTCGCGGAGACCGCGGTCGCTCGGGTCGCCAAGCCGCTCGGGCTCTCGATCGCCGAGGCCGCCGACGGCATCCATCGCATTGCGAACGCGCGAATGACGCGTGCGCTGCGCGCCGTCTCGTCGGAGAAGGGAAGAGATCCGCGCGAGTTTGCGATCATCGCCTACGGCGGATCCGGACCCGTCCACGCCGGTGGGCTTGCCGACGACCTGGGCGTCACGACGATCGTCGTCCCGCCCGTGGCAGGGCTGTTCAGCGCCGTCGGGTTGCTCTTCGCTCGGCCCGAGTTCCATGAGGTGCGCTCCTGCCACCTCGATGTGGGCGCAGTCGATCCCGGCACGATCACGGCGCTGCTCGATGAGATGCAGATGCCGCTCGCCCGCGCGTTTGCCGGGCGCGAGCAACCGACCTGGGCGCGATCTGCTGACCTCCGCTACGGAGGTCAGAGCTGGGAGATCGAGGTAGAGCTTCCGGACGGAGCGGTCAACCGAGAGCTGCTCACCGGTCTTCGGGCGCGCTTCGAGGATGAGCACGAGGTGCTCTACGGCGTGCGTGGGCAACCTGGCTCACCCGTCGAGGTGCGGGCTGTCCGGCTGGCGGCGCTCGGGGTCTCGGGCGCGACGCTGAGCTTCGACGTTGCCGATGCGCTCGCGACGAACCGCGAAGCGACGCGCCGCGTGTGGGTCGGGGGCAGGGCTCGGGACGTTCCCGTCCGGGCCCGCGTCTCGATCTCGAGCGACCCCGTTTCGGGTCCGCTGCTCGTCGACGAGTACGACACGACCGTCGTCGTGCCGGACAGCTGGAGCGTCCGGCGCCACCTCGAGACCGGGACGCTCGTGCTCGAGAAAGAGAGAGGCACATGACAGAGCGTCCGTCGATGACACCTGACCCCGTGACGCTGCAGATCGTTGCGAACGCACTCCAGTCGATCGCCGACGAGATGGCGACGACGATCATCCGCACGGCGCATTCCACGGTCGTGCGCGACGGCATGGACTTCTCTGCGGCGCTCTGCGATGCACGCGGTGAGACGATCGCGCAGGCCGTCAGCGTCCCGTTCCACCTCGGATCCATCCCGACTGCGATCGATTCGCTACTCGGCCATTACGGCGACCGCATGCGCCCCGGCGACGTCTTCATCATGAACGACCCGTTCGATGGCGGGATGCACCTGCAGGACATCTTCATCGTCAAGCCCGTGCACCTCGACGGGGCGCTCGTCGGGTTCGCCGTCACGACGGCACACCACGGCGACGTGGGCGGGCGTCTGCCCGGCTCGAGCGCGTGCGACAACACGGAGATCTTTCAGGAAGGCCTACGGATGCCGTGGATTCGCTTCTACGCCGAGGGTGATCCCGTCGAGGAGGTGCATCGACTCATCGAGACGAACGTGCGCATCCCACGGATGACGTTTGGCGACCTCGGCGCCCAGGTGGCGGCGTGCTCGGTCGCGGAGCGCGAGCTGCGGGCGCTCGCGGCCCGCTACGGGCGCGAGCAGCTCGCGGAGCTCGCGGTCGCCCTGATCGCCTACACCGAGCGGCTCGTCCGGCAGGAGATCGCGACCTGGCCGGACGGGACAGCCTCCTTCACCGACTACCTCGGCTCGGACGGCGTCGACGCGTGCGACGTGCCGATCACCGCGCGGGTCACGATCAATGGCGACGAGGTCGTCGCGGACCTCACCGACTCCGCGCCCATGGTGCGGGGCTCGCTCAACAGCACGCGCTCCTTCGTCATGGCCTGCGTCTACCAGGCGATCCGCTGTGCCCTCACCGTCGAGGTGCCGAACACGGCGGGGGCGTTCCGGCCGATCACCGTTCTCACGAAGCCCGGAACCGTGGCGGAGGTGGTCATGCCCGGGGCGTCCTCGATGCGCGGCGTCACGGGATTCCGCGTGCTCGACGCCCTCAACGGCGCGCTCGCCCAACTGATTCCGAGTCGGATTCCCGCTGCCGGAGAGGGTGGGAACACGCTTGCCATCTTCGGTGCAAACCGGCCCGGAACGGACGAGCGATTCGTCTTCTACGAGCTCGTCGTCGGAACCTGGGGCGGCACTCCAGCGTGGGACGGCAACGATGGGCTCACGAACCCTGCAAGCCTTGCGGCCAACATCCCGATCGAGGTCGCCGAGTCCGAGTTCCCGATCATCGTGGAGCACTACGGGCTCGTGCCCGACACGGGGGGTGCGGGCGAGCATCGCGGCGGTCTCGCGATCGAACGTGTCTGGCGCTGCCTGACGCCGGAGACATCGCTAATCGTGCGCTCGGATCGCGCCGATCGGCCGCCGTACGGCCTCGCCGGCGGCGGCAGCGGTGCACCCTCGAGCAACGTCCTCAAGCGCCCGAACGGGAGCGAGGAGGTGCTCCCGGCGATGTTCTCGACCACGATCGGAGAGGGCGACGTCTACGTCCACCGAATGGCGGGCGGCGGAGGCTGGGGCGATCCGCTCACGCGCGATCCCTCGGCTGTCGAGCACGACGTTCGCGACGAGAAGGTGACCGCGGCGGCTGCGAGAGAGCTGTACGGCGTGGTATTCGGAGCCGACGGGCTGGTAGACGACGCGGCGACGGCCGCCCTACGAGACGAGAGGAGAGGGACGTGATCGCCAGGGCGGACGCCGTCGTGATCGGCGGCGGGATCATGGGGGCGAGCACTGCCCACTTCCTGATGAAGCTGGGCTTCGGCGAGGTCGCGCTCCTCGAGAAGCGAAAGATCTGCGGTGGCTCGACGCAATACTCGGCCGCTCACGTTCGCCAGCACTACTCGAACGAGGTCGGGATCAGGCTGGCGGTGCGGGGCGCGTCGATGTTCCGGAATGCCGAGGAGGAGCTCGGCGGGCCAGCCGGCTTCCATCAGATCGGCTACATGCTCTTTGCGCCGCCCGAGGGTGAACAGGGGCTCCGTGACATCATCCCGGTGCAGCAGGGATTCGGGGTCGAAACATCACTCCTGACGCCGGACGAGGTGACGCATCGCTGGCCGCAGCTTCAACTCGACGACGTTGCGCTCGCCTGCTACGAGCCGACGTCCGGGTTTGCCGATCCCGTGCAGACCGTGGAGTCGCTCGTCCGCTCCGCTCAACGCGACGGCCTCCACGTCTACGAGGGCTGCGAGGTGCTCGGCATCTCGACCGCGAGCGGACGCATCACCGGTGTCGTGACCGGTGACGGCGAGATCTCGACGGGCGTCGTCGTCAACGCCTGCGGCCCGTGGGGCGATCGGATCGGGCGCATGGTCGGCGTCGACTACCCGATCACCTTCAGTCGCGAGCACGAGGCGATCTTCGACGCGGCGGCGCTGCAAGGTGCCGACGGGTTTAACGACTATCCGGTCATCTCTGATGTTCCGCAGTGCTTCTACACGCGTCCGTACCTCGGCGGCCGCATCCTCATCGGTGAAGGGTGGCCGAAGCGGAAGGAGCCGGTCGACCCGGAGACATACGACGACGGCACCGACGAGGCGCACCTGCAGGGGATGGTGCCGAAGCTGCTGAACCGAATCCCGTCACTCGCTCCGACGCTCTCAAAGCCGAACTACGGCGGCGCGTTCGTCACCGGCTACTCGGGCGTCTACGACATCACCGAAGACTGGTACCCGATCGTGGGCGAGGAGGAGATCGGCGGCTACTACTCGTGCTTCGGGGGGAGCGGGCACGGGTTCAAGATCGGGCCTGCGATCGGGGAGTCCCTGGCGGCGACGATCGCTGGGCGGGAGCCGCCGATCGACATCTCGAGTCTCTCCGGTGCGCGATTCTCGGAAGGTCGCACGTTCAGCTCGGTGTGGGGGGCCGGGAACCGCGCATGATCGGTGCCGCCTCCTCGTCGTGCTTCCGGCGCCTGGCTGAAGCGTCCAGGCGCCACGCCGAGCCGGCCGGGCTGCGATGACGGGTCTGGTGCTCGACCCGATCACGTTCGAGGTGATTCGCAACGCCCTCGTGGCCGCGACCGACGAGATGGTGTTGACCCTACGCCGGAGCGCGTATTCGACGAACATCAAGACGCGGTCGGACTTCTCCTGTGCGTTCTTCGACGCGGAGCTGCGGGCGGTTGCGCAGGGGTTCACCCAGCCGGTCCACCTCGGCTCGATGGTCGAGCAGATCCCGCATGCCGTGCGGGCCTACGGCGTGGAGAACCTCGGGCCGGGCGACGTGATCATCACGAACGACCCGTACCCGAGCGGCGTCCATCTGAATGACGTGAGCCTGATCTCGCCCGTCTTCGTCGAGGGTGTCCTGCTCGGATTCGTCGCGAACCTCGCGCATCACGTGGACGTTGGCGGCGGCGCGCCCGCGTCGATCGGCGCCTTCCGGGAGGTGTTCCAGGAGGGGGTGATCATCCCACCCGTCAAGGTTGTCGAAGCAGGACAGATCGTCGAGGACGTGTTCTCCCTGATCCTCGCTCAGATCCGCTCCAAGCACGAGACGGCCGGCGACTTCCGCGCCCAGATCGCCGCGAACGCGACCGGTGCGCGGAGACTCGAAGCGCTCGTCGCACGTCACAGCCATCCCACGATCGTCGCCGCTATGCAGGAGCTCCTCGACTACACGGAACGCCGAACCCGCGCCGAGATCGCCGCCCTGCCTCACGGCGTCTTCGAGGCAGAAGGCTCCGTCGATACCGACGGCTACACCGACGATCCCGTGCGGCTATGTGCTCGCGTCGAGATCACGACGGACGGCGTGGTGTTCGACCTGACGGGGAGCGATCCGCAGCGGCGCGCTCCGGTCAACTCCACCTACGCGCAGACGTTCTCGGCCTGCGCCTACGCCCTCAAGTGCCTCGTCGACCCCGATCTTCCGGTGAACGACGGCTTCTACCGCCTCGTGCACCTCGATGCGCCCCGGGGGAGCGTGACCAACTGCACCTGGCCCTCGCCGGTCGTCGGC
>JBKJVI010000008.1:0-17688 GCA_046590225.1 Gaiella sp.
GGTCTGAGCATCGCGTGCGCCACCGTCCCCTTCCAGCTCATCATCGCGAGCGTCGTCAACGGGCTCAGCTCGGTGCAGCTCCGCCACTCGATCGTTCTCAACACGCGCTTCGACCGCACGATGATCCCGCTCGCCGGCGTGATCACCGAGACCGTCGTTTTCGGCTCCTCTCTGATCCTGCTCGTCGTGATGATGATCGCCTACAGCGTCGCACCGACGATCGCGATCCTCTGGCTTCCGGTCGTGATCCTCGAGACGATCGTCGTCTCGCTGTCGATCGCATACGTCGCGTCGCTGATCGGCGTCTGGTGGCCCGACCTTCGGACGTTCGTGCTGTCGGCCGTGCGCACGCTGTTCTTCATCGCGCCGGGGCTCGTGGCTCTCTCACAGGTGCCGTCCGGCGCCCAGCAGTGGCTGAAGCTCAATCCACTGACAGGCATCTTCGAGGCGTTCCGATCCGTGCTGCTCTACGGCGAGCGCCCGGCGGCGTGGGAGATCCTCTACCCCACCGCATTCGCCGTCGTCCTGCTCACTCTCATCGTGCCGCTCTATCGCAGCGAGCAGCGGCAGTTCGCGAAGATGGTGGAGGGATGAGCGCGCGGATCACCGCTGTGGGTGTGGGGCTCGAGTTCCGCTTCGATCGCCAGCGACGCCCCGTCTCGCCGCGGCTCTCGCGCCTGCGCCGGGCAGGGACGCGATCGTGGGGCCTGCGCGACATCGACCTCGAGATCGGGCCCGGTGAGGCCGTTGCCCTGCTCGGCCGCAGCGGCGGCGGCAAGACCACGCTTCTGCGGACGATCGGCGGTGTCTATGTCCCCGATGTCGGCACGCTCACGATCGAGGGGCAGATTGGGGCGCTACTCTCGGTCGGGGCCGGAGTGATGGGGAGTCTGACGGGCAGGGAGAACGCCCAGCTCCTCGGCGTACTCGCCGGGCTGTCGCTCAGCACCGCCCGGAATGCAACAGCGAATGTCCAGGCCGCGAGCGGACTCGGCATCTCGTTCGAGCGCCCCGTCTCGAGCTACTCGCAGGGGATGCGCGCGAGGCTCGGTTTCGCAACAGCCGACGAGGCCGACCCGACGATACTCCTGCTCGACGAGGTACACGAGGCTCTCGACCACGACTACCGCGCGTTCGTCCGCGGGCGAGCGCGCGAGATCCTCGCGTCCGGCGGGATCGTGATCGCCGCCGGACACGATCACCCGCTGCTCGAGCAACTCTCGACCCGGGCACTCTGGCTCGCTCGCGGTGCGATCGTGGCGGACGGGCCTTTCGCTGACGTCTGCGAGGAGTATCTGGCGAGCGCGCCGGAGGTGGAGTGACGGGCCGGGTCGCCGCGGCTAGCATTCCACGAATGGCGACGATCGAAGACTTCAGTACGATCCCCTACGACTGGTACTTCGATCCGGCAGTCGCGCGCCTCGAGCAGGAGCGCATCTTCCGTCGCACGTGGCAATACGCAGCCCACACGGGCGAGCTGACGGAGCCGGGCTCATTTGTCTCCACCCGCGCGGGCGACGTTCCGGTGGTCATCGTTCGCGGTCGCGACAACGAGCTTCGCGCGTTCGTGAACGTCTGCCGCCATCGCGGTTACCTGCTCTGCGACGGTGCCGGCAAGCGCGAGACGCTGCAGTGCCCGTACCACGCGTGGACGTACGATCTCGACGGATCGCTCCGGTCCGCGCCTCGATCGGAGAGCGAGCCCGGTTTCGATCGCGAGAACCTCGGCCTCGTCCCCATGCTCGTCGATATCTGGGGGCCGTTCGTGTTCGTCAACCCCGACACGACCGCCGGCACGCTCGCCGAGCACCTGGGCGACCTTCCGCGCATCGTCGCGGAGGGCGGCGTCGATGTTGATGCCCTAGTCTTCCATCAACGCTACGAGGTCGAATACG
This sequence comes from Gaiella sp., assembly GCA_046590225.1. GTDB lineage: Bacteria > Actinomycetota > Thermoleophilia > Gaiellales > Gaiellaceae > Gaiella. Next base: position 1,896 of record JBKJVI010000008.1, read on the forward strand.
ACGCGAACTGGAAGGTCTGCGTCGAGAACTACCTCGAGTGCTATCACTGCGCGATCGCCCATCCGAGTTTCTCGAAGGCGATCGACGTCGCGCCGGGAACCTACGCGATGGAGGAGCACCCGACGTTCTCGACCCAGTTCGGCCCACCGAAGAACGGCGGCGGAGGCGTCTACGATGCGACCGGCGAGATCGGTCGTGGCCAGTTCCACCTTCTGTTTCCCGGCACGACGCTCAACGTTATGCCCGGCCGTGGCAACTTCTCGATCGGCCCGGTGATCCCGCTCGGCAACGAGCGCACGTACCGCTTCCTCGACTACTTCTTCCTTCCCGATACGGACCCTCGGTGGATCGCGGACTACCTGGAGCTCGACGTTCAGGTCGGCGCGGAGGATCGTGTCCTCGTCGAGCGCGTCCAGGTCGGCATGCGCTCCGGGGTCATTACAGCGGGAACGCTGATGCCCCAGTCCGAGCGGCTGATCGGCCACTTCGAGCGGCTGCTCGTGGACGCACTCGGGGCTGACGGCTAGTCCGTTCACAGGGCCGATCTCTCCCAACGTCATGCCAATGAGCCCTCCCACCGACCACGAGTCCCGGCTCCTCAACCGCGAGCTGTCGTGGGTCGAGTTCAACGCTCGCGTGCTCGAGCTCGTTGCGGACGAGAAGCTGGCGCTGCTCGAGCGCGTGAAGTTCTGCGCCATCTTCTCCTCCAATCTCGACGAGTTCTTCATGGTGCGAGTGGCGGGCCTGATGGGCCAGGAGGCTGCCGGGTTCGCCGTCCGTTCGACCGATGGTCTCGCACCTGCGCAGGCCCTCGCGGCGCTTCGGACCAGGATCCAGGAGCTGACGACACGGCAGGCGCTCCTGTGGACGCGCGAACTGCAGCCAGCTCTTGCCGCCGCGGGAGTCGAGATCGTGACGATCGAGGAATGCACGTCGGATGAGCTCGACCTCCTCGAGTCCGTCTTCGAACAGGACATCTACCCGGTGCTGACGCCGCTCGCCGTCGGTTCGGGCCAGCCGTTCCCCTACATCTCGGGGCTCTCCAACTCACTCGGCGTGCTCGCGGTCGACCCGGACAGTGGTGAGGAGCGGTTCGCGCGGGTCAAGGTGCCCGAGGGCCTCGACCGCTTCGTCAGCGCCGGTTCGCGCCTCGTGCCCCTCGAGTCGGTGATCGAGCACTTTCTTCCGGCGCTGTTCCCCGGAATGGCAATCTCCGAGCAGGCGCTCTTCCGCGTCACCCGCGACGCCGACTTCGAGGTGTCGGATGATGCCGACGATCTTCTCGAGGCCGTCGAGTCGGAGCTCCGGCGTCGCCGGTTTGGCGACGTGATCCGTGTCGAGGTATCAGCATCTGCATCGGAGGCAATGCTCGACCGCCTCCGAGACGGACTCGGTGCGACGGACGACGAGATGTATCGACTCGACGGGCTCCTCGACCTCGCCGACCTGATGCAGCTGACGAAGATCGATCGCCCCGACCTCAAGGACGAGCCCTGGGTCCCGTTGACACCGCCGCGCCTTGCGCGTGTCAAGAACGCGTCACACTTCTTCGACGAGATCCGCCATGGAGACGTGCTCGTGCATCAGCCCTACGAGTCGTTCCGCTCCAGCTTCGAGGCCTTCGCCGGCGCCGCGGCGACGGACAAGGACGTGATCGCCATGAAGACCGCGGTCTACCGCACGTCCGATGACAGCGCGCTCGTGTCGTCCCTCATCGACTGTGCCGAGCAGGGAAAGCAGGCCGTCTGTCTCGTGGAGTTGAAAGCTCGCTTCGATGAACGTCGCAACATCGAGTGGTCGCGCGAGCTGGAGCAGGCCGGCGTCCACGTCGTGCACGGGTTCTCGGACATGAAAATCCACGCGAAGATGACGCTCATCGTCCGTCGCGAGGCAGGCGGGCTCCGCCGCTACGTCCACATTGGAACGGGCAACTACCATGCCTCGACCGCCCGACTCTACGAGGACGTCGGCATCTTCACGGCCGATGAGGAGATCGCGGCCGATGTGGCCGACGTCTTCAACTACGTCACCGGCTTCGGTCGCCCACAGAAGTTCAGCAAGCTCCTGGTTGCGCCGTTCGAGATGCGCAAACGGCTCGTCCAGGAGATACGTCGGGTGGCTGAGGCGGGCCGGAACGGCGAAAAGGCCCGGATTCGACTCAAGCTCAACAACCTCGTCGATCCGACGATCATCGACGAGCTGTACGCAGCCGGTGCGGCTGGAGCACAGATCGACATCTGCGCCCGTTCGATCTGCATGATTCGACCCGGCGTCGAGGGGATGTCGGAGACGATCCGCGTGCGGTCGATCCTGGGGCGATTCCTCGAGCACAGCCGCATCTACTCTTTCGATGCCGGCGAGCGCTCCACCATGCTGATCGGGAGCGCCGACCTGATGCCTCGCAACCTCGATCGGCGCGTCGAGATCCTCGTCCCGATCGAGAACACGCGAGCCCGGCAGGAGCTCCAGGCGATTCTGGACAGCGTCTTCGCCGACGACGTCCAGGCATGGGCGCTTGCAGAGGATGGGTCGTGGACTCCACTCGTGCCGAAGAAGCCCGAGAAGGTCGTCGACCATCAGAAGGCCATGATGAAGCGAGCGGAGGTTCGGGCCCGCCGGCAGTCGCCGGCGCGCGTCAGCAAGAAGGCCTAGCCGATGCGGTCGTCCGAGCCGACCGTCAGAGTCGGGATTCGAATGCGCGTCGCAGTGATTGATGTCGGCTCCAACACGGCGCGCCTCCTCGTCGCGAACATCACCGACGCCGGCAGCGTGGAGCCGCTCGCGCAGGAGCGTGACTACCTCCGACTGGGTGCGGAAATCGAGCGCACCGGCACGCTCGGACCGAAGAAGATCGCAGCCTGCGCGAAGACCTGTCGGGGATTCACCCGCCGTGCAGATGCTCTCGGCGTCGATCTCGCGACCGTGATCGTAACCGCTCCGGGTCGCCAGAGTTCCTCAGGTCAGGCGTTGACCAGCGCGCTCACCGAGGCAACCGGCCTGCCGGTCAGGACGCTCACCTCGGAGACCGAGGGTCGACTCGCGTTCGACGGCGCCGTTGCCCGCGCGAGCGGCGAGCTTCCGGGGGTCGTTGCCGTGGTCGATCTCGGTGGAGGCTCCACCGAGATCGCCGTTGGCAACCCGCGACTCGGCGCTACGTGGGTGCGCTCCGCCGACGTCGGCTCGCTCCGTCTGACACGCGCGCACCTACCCGACGACCCGCCGAGCTCGCGTCAGATAAAGGCCGCTCGGGATGCCGCCCGGAGCGCGCTCTCTGCGCTCGATCCTCCATCGCCCGAACTCGGAATCGCGGTCGGAGGAAGCGCACGCGCGATCGGGAAGATCGTCGGTCCGGATCTCGACGTGGAAGCCCTCGACGAAGCCGTGGCGCGCCTCGCCCGACGTCCTGCGACAAAGACGACGCGCTCGTTCGGAATCAGCGTCGAGCGCGCGGAGACACTCCTCGCCGGGGCGATTCTCCTCTCCGAGGCGTGTCGTGCCCTCGGCACACCACTCGAGCTCGGACGCGGAGGTCTGCGCGAGGGCGCTGCGCTCGAGCTTGCCGCGCTCGAGGCAGCGCGGCGCCGCCTAGGTCAGGACTGCCAGGACTTCCAGAGTGCCGCATAGGCGCCCTTGTTCGCGATCAGCTCGTCGTGCGTGCCGAGCTCCTGGAGCAGTCCGTTCTCGACGACCGCGACTCGATCCGCGTCGTGTGCCGTGTGTAAGCGATGCGCGATCGCGACGACGGTGCGACCCGTGAGTACCGAGGCGAGCGAGCGCTCGAGATGTCGCGCTGCACGCGGATCGAGGAGCGACGTGGCCTCATCGAGAACGAGCGTGTGAGGATCGGCGAGCACGAGCCGGGCGAGGGCGAGCTGCTGGGTCTGCGCCGGGGTGAGGGACGCACCGCCCGCACCGACGACGGTCTCGATGCCGTCGGGCAGAGCCTCGGCCCATGCCGCCGCGTCGACTGCCTCGAGCGCGGCGAGGAGCTCCGCATCCGAGGAGCCCGCGCTCGCGAGACGCAGGTTGTCCGCGAGCGTCCCGACGAAGACGTGCTGCTCCTGTGTCACGAGGGCCACCTCGCGCCGCAGCACGTCGAGCTCGAGGTCGACGAGGGGCACCCCGCCGACCTCGACGTGCCCTGTCCGCGGTGGGTGGATGCCTGCGAGCAGGCGGCCAAGCGTCGACTTTCCTGCCCCGGAGGGACCGACGACGGCGATTCGCTCGCCCGGCTCGAGGTCGAGCTCGATTCCATGCAGTACGTCACGACCGGGGACGTAGGCGTAGCGAACGTCGTGGGCGCGAAGCCAGTCGTCCTCGGGCTCCTCGCCGGTCGCCTCGCGATCCGGTGGGACATCGGCAATACCAACGAGACGAGCGAATGATGCGCCTCCGACCTGAACCTCGTCGAGCCAGGAGAGGAGCCTATCAACCGGGTCGGCCAGCTGCTGGATGTAGAGGACGACGGTCGTTACTTCACCGACCGTTGCGTGCCCCGTGGAAACTAGGTAGCCGCCCCAGGCAAGCGCCGCAACGACAGGAAGAACGTAGGCGACATCGACGCTCGGGAACCAGATCGTCCGCAGCCGGAGCGTGTAGCGCTCGGAGGCATAGGCGTCAGCCAGGTTCGCATCGATCCGCCGGGCGCGCTCCTCGGAGAGTCCGAGCGCCTCGACCGTGCGACCACCGTCAACGGTCTCTCCCGTCGTGCCGGCGAGCGACGCGTAGGCAGCACGCTCCCAGAGATAGCCGGCGGGCGCGTAGCGGAGGTACCAGCGCGTGCCGACGATCAGGATCGGTATCCCGACAAGACACGGAAGCGCGGCGATCGGGCTCACCCAGATCGCGGCGCCGACGACGAGGAGCGCGGTCACGCAGGCAATCGACGTCTCGGGGATGGCAAACCGAACGGTCCGCGCGAGCGCGTCAACGTCGGCAGTGGTGCGCGACACGAGATCACCGATCCCCGCCCGCTCGACCGTCGAGAGCGGCAGCGCAAGGACGCGGCGCATGAAGTCGTCGCGCAGTTCCGCGAACATCTGCTCGGAGAGAACGAACGACGCGCGACGGGCGAAGAACGTAAGGATCGTCTGGGCGACGAGGAAGACAGCCAGGATCAGCACGACACGATCGATCTCCGCGGTGTCAATCTCTGTGAGGAGGCCCTGGACGACCGAGCCGAGGAGCGGGGGGCCGACGAGGCCGGTCGCGGCGGCGAGGGCGTGAAGAACGAGCACACCGATCATTGCGCGCCGATGGCGCCTCGCGAGGATTACAGCCTGGCGGCGCATCTCCACTGGGCTCGCGATGGGCAGAAGCTTGCTCATGCCGTCTCGGTGGCAGGCTTCAGCCTGTCTCCTGGGTAGAAAACGTCCGTCACGACACCTCGCTTCGGACAACAACATCACGGTAGACAGGACTCGTGCGGAGGAGGTCTCGGTGCGTCCCGCTCGCCTGGACTTCCCCGTCGGCAATGAGGACGACGGTGTCTGCGCGATCGAGCACGAGCGGACTTGCTGTCACGACGACGGTCGTGCGGCCAGCACGGAAGTCGTGGAGCTGCGCCGCAATTCGAGCCTCCGTGTGGGCATCAACGGCGCTCGTGGGCTCGACGAGGACGAGGATCTCTGCGTCCGAAAGCAGTGCCCTGACGAGCACGAGTCGCTGTCGTTGCCCACCCGAGAATGACCGGCCGCGCTCGTCGACGATCTCGTCGAGGCCAGCGGGAAGGGCAACGAGAACGTCCTCAGCGGCAGCGACCTCGATTGCCGTCGTGATCTCGTCGTCACTCGAACGCCCCCACGGATCGAGCTCGCTCCGGAGCGTGCCGGAGAAGATGAGCGGATCGGGCTCGCTGACAAGGATCCGTCGGCGCACGACCTCGAGGGGCAGCCGGTCGAGTGGCGTGTCGCCGAGCATGACGCCGCGGTCGTCGACCAGGCGGCCCAGCCGGTCGGCGAGCGCGCTCGTCTCATCAGGCGTCGCCGACACGAGGCAGGTCAGGCTGCCGGGCTCGATCGAGAGGCCGGAGTCCGGATCGGCGAGCGAAGCACCGATCGGCGGCTCGGGCAGCGCCTCGACGGGATCCTCGACGGCTCGCTCGACCGCGAGGACCCGCAGCATCTTGCGGGCACCAACATGCGCGCGCGTGAACTTCTCAACCGCCTCCGCCGATGTCCGGAGCGGGATCACGAGGAATCCCGCGTATCCGTAGAAGGCGATCAGCTCTCCGGAGGAGATTTCACCCGACGCCGCGAGGTGCGCGCCGACCCACGTCACGAGGACGACGAACAGACCCGGGAGGAGCACCTGCGCCGCGTCGAGCGTCGACTGGGGCGTTGCCACGCGCACGCCGCTCCGGCGGACAGCCTCCGAGCGCTGTTGGTAGCGATCGAAGAACACGTCCTCGCCGCCAACTCCACGCAGCACCCGAAGTCCCGCCGCGGTGTCAGCGCCGAGCGCCGTGAGGAGGCCGACCTCGTCGCGCTGCTCCCGCTGTCGCAGCTGAAGCGGCTTGATCACGAAGCTGAGGGAGACGGTGAGAAGCGGCAGGCCGAGCAGCACGATCAGACCCAGCTCGATCGAGGTCGCAAGAAGAATCGCGGCGACGACGAGGTACGAGACGACGCTTCCAACGAGTCGCGCGAGAATCTCGTAGGCGCCACCTGCCCGCAGCGCGTCATTCGACACCGTCGCAACGACCTCGCCCGTCGACAGCTCGGCGCGCACGCAAGCGCCCGAGCGCGCGGCGTGGTGGCCGACGACCTGGATCAGCCTGAAGGACGCCTCCAGCCAATTCTGCACCGCGTAGCGGTGGCGCAGGACGCCCGCGACCGCCTGCACGACGCCCAGGACGGCCAGGAGAGTGCAGAACCGGATCAGCGCATCGGTATTGTCGTCGACGATCCCCTGTTGAATGGCCTGCCCGATCGCATACGGCATCAACGCCTGCGCGACCATCCAGATGATCCCGAAGATGATCGCGACGAGAAGCGAGCCGATCTGATGTCGCCCCACCCAGACGAGCAACCGGATCGGCGAGCGGGTATCCGGTCGCCCCGGATCGGCGACTGGTAGATCGATCACGGTCGAACGAGAGGCTTGTACGCGATGCGGTGCGGTTCGAGCGCCTGAGCGCCACGGGTCTCGGTGACCCACGCGACGTACTCACCCCATGTGCCTTCGAACCACGTCGCCTGCGAGTCGCCCTCGAAGGCAAGGATGTGCGTCGCGATACGATCGAGGAACCAGCGATCGTGGGTGATCACGACTGCACACCCGGCGAAGTCGATCAGCGCGTCTTCGAGTGCCCGCAGCGTGTCGACGTCGAGGTCGTTCGTCGGCTCGTCGAGAAGCAGCACGTTGCCGCCCGACTTGAGGAGCTTCGCGAGGTGGACGCGGTTTCGCTCGCCTCCCGAGAGATCCTTGACGAGCTTCTGCTGGTCGCCACCGCGGAAGTTGAACCACGAGGTGTACTGCCGCGAGTTCACCTCGCGCTTCCCGAGCAGGACGATATCCTGGTTCTCGGAGATCTCCTTCCACACCGTGTTCTGAGGGTTGAGACCACCGCGAGACTGATCGACGTACGCGAGTTGGACTGTCTCACCGACGCGGAGCTCGCCGTCGTCGGGGGTTTCCTCACCGGCGATCATCTTGAAGAGGGTCGTCTTGCCCGCACCGTTCGGCCCGACGACACCCACGATGCCGCCCGGCGGGAGCGAGAAGGTGAGGTCCTCGACGAGCAACCTGTCGCCGAATCCCTTGACGACGTGCTCGGCATCGACGACGAGGTCGCCGAGGCGGGGGCCGGCGGGAATGTGGATCTCGACGCCCTCGACCTTGAAGTGCTCGTCCTCGGCCTGCAGCTTCTCGTAGGAGGAGATGCGCGCCTTCGACTTCGCGTGCCGGGCGCGAGGGCTCATTCGCACCCACTCGAGCTCCCGGGCGAGCGTGCGACGGCGGGCCGACTCGGTCTTCTCTTCGACGGCGAGGCGCGCCTGCTTCTGCTCGAGCCAGGAGGAGTAGTTCCCCTCGAAGGGGAGCCCCTTGCCGCGGTCGAGCTCGAGAATCCAGCCCGCGACGTTGTCGAGGAAGTAGCGATCGTGGGTGACGGCCATGACGGTGCCCTTGTAATCCTCGAGGAAGCGCTCGAGCCAGGCGACCGACTCTGCGTCGAGGTGATTCGTGGGCTCGTCGAGTAGAAGGAGATCGGGCGAGGCGAGGAGCAGCCGGCACAACGCGACGCGGCGGCGCTCGCCTCCGGACAGCGTGGTGACGTCCCGATCGCCTTCCGGCAGGCGGAGGGCATCCATCGCGCGATCGAGCGCGGCGTCGAGCCCCCAGGCATCGTGGCGGTCAATCTGCTCCTGCACCTTCGACTGCTCTGCGAGGAGCGCGTCGAAGTCGGCATCAGGCTCGGCGAATGCGGCGGAAACAGCGTTGAAGCGGTCGAGCAGGTCGCGCAGCTCGCGCACGCCGTCCTCGACATTGCCCCGCACGTCCTTGGTCTCGTCGAGCTCCGGCTCCTGCTGGAGGAACCCGACCGTCGCGCTCGGGTGCAGCTCGGCGACGCCGGACGACGGCTCCTCGAGCCCCGCCATGATCCGCATCAGCGTCGACTTGCCTGCACCGTTCGGCCCGAGCACGCCGATCTTCGCTCCGGGCAGGAACGAGAGGGAGATGTTCGCGAGCACCTGTCGATCGGAGCCGTAGAACTTGTCGACCCGGTACATCGTGTAGACGTAGTCGCCGCTCATCGCCCGGGAAGGGTAGTAGATACTCCCGCTGCAGCGGTAGGGGCTTGTGCGGTGCCGAAGACGTGCGAGTATCGCCCTCGTGCAGCGTGCGAGCGAGCGACAGACAGTCATCCGGCGTGTGCGCTCGTACTTCGACGCTCTCGGATCCGTTGCGGGCGTTGTTTCTCGGAGCCGGCCGCTCCGGCGGGTCAAGCTGGCCTTCGCGTTCTTCAAGACGACCGAGACTGCGACTTGGATCGCCATGCTCGTCTACGCCTTCGAGAGGGGTGGCGTGACGGAGAGCGGTCTTCTGGCAGCGGCCGTCCTCGTCCCGGCGGCGATCATCGCTCCTCTCGCAGCCGCCGTGGCCGACCGGTACCGACCCGGCGTCGCGCTCCTCTTCGGGTACGTCATGCTCGCGCTCTCCTGCCTCGCCGTAGCCGCCGCGATGGCCGACGGATTCTCGAGATTCCCCATCTACGCTCTGCTCGGCACCGTTGCCGTGGCGGCAACGTTGATCAGGCCGTCTCAGGTGGTCTTCGCGCCGGCGTTCGCGCGAACCCCCGACGAGCTGACCGCCACGAACGTCGTCGGCAATTGGATCGAGAGCCTCTCCACGCTTGTCGCCCCCCTCATCGCGGGCGTCCTCCTCGCCCTCTACGCATCGGCTGCGGTCTTCGCCGTGATGGGCGCTGCGTGCGCTGCCGGAGCGCTGTTGATCTTCCCGCTTCGATCGGTCGTCGCTGCAACGCCACCAAACTACGACGTCAACGCGCTCGACGGACTGCGACTGCTGAGGCGAGATCGCAACTCGCGCCTCCTCGTCTTGCTTCTCGCCGCGCAGTTCGTCGTGATCGGAGCGCTCGATGTGCTCTACGTGCAGTTGGCGCAGGGGGTCCTCGGCCTCCCGACATCGTGGGTCGGCTACCTGGCCGCAGCGTTCGGCGCAGGCGGCGTTGCGGCTGCCATCGTCACGGCGACGATCGTCGGAAGCCGCCGCCTGATCGCTCCGCTCGGCCTCGCGCTCGTCGCGTGGACCGCTGCGTTGCTTGTGCTCGCCATCACGACCGTGCCCGGCGCAGCGCTCTTCCTGCTCGCGATCGCCGGTGGGGCGCGCGCAACGTTCGATGTCGTGGGAAGGACGCTCCTCCAACGCGTTGCACCGGTCAACGTTCACGGGCGTGTGTTTGGCCTTCTCGAGGGACTTGCGATGGCGGCTCTCGCCGTCGGCTCGTTCCTCGCACCAGTTCTGATCTCGATCGGCGGAACCTCTCTGGCCTTCGTCGGCGTCGCCGCGATTCTGCCGCTCGCCGCCCTCATCGCCGGACGCCGGTTCCTCGCGATCGACCAGCACGCCGTCGTCCCGGTCGTCGAGATTGCGCTCCTACGGTCGCTGTCGCTGTTCGCGCCGCTTCCACCACCGACGATCGAGTCACTCGCGCGCGCCCTCGAACCGCTTGAGGTCGGGGCCGGAACCGACGTGATCCTCCAAGGAGACAGCGGGGAGACGTTCTACACCATCCCGACGGCACCGTGGACGTCGTTCGGGACGGGTCGCATGTCGCCGTGCTCTCGCGGGGTGACGGCTTCGGCGAGCTCGCACTGCTTCACAACAGGCCGAGGAACGCGACGGTCACCGCGCGCGACGACTGTCTGCTCTACACCCTCTCGGCCGATGTCTTCGTTCCGGCGTTGACCGGAAACGCACGGCCGATCGACGACGCTGAGCTCTAGACGGCCACCGCCCCGCGGTCGAGCATCTCGAGAAACGCTCTAGACCACTCGGCGAGATCGCCCCAGCCCCGACACGAGACCATGTTCCCATCGACGACAGCGGCCCCGTCGACGTACTCACCGCCTGCCATCTCGATGTCGGGGGCAAGCGGGCCGAAGCCGGAGCTACGGCGCCCTCGCAGGAGGCCGAGCGCCGCCGGCACCTGAGGGCCGTGGCAGAGCGTGCCGATCGGCTTCTCCGCGGCGAAGAAATGCCCCACGATCCGCGAGACCTCCGGGTCGACTCTGATGAACTCGGGCGCACGGCCACCGGGAATAACCAGAGCAACGTATGTGTCTGGATCGACGTTCGCGAAGGAGACATCCACGGGGCACGTACGCCCCTGGCGCTCGACGTACGTGTCCCAGTCCGGCTCGAAGTCGTGGACGACCAACTTGATCGGACGCATCGTCGGAGCGGAGACATGCGCTTCATACCCTGCCTCGATGAGGCGGTACTTGATGTACATCGTCTCGAGGTCCTCGGCCGCATCGCCGGCCAGGATCAACACCTTCGACATCTGTCCTCCAACGGTCGGTGAGTCGTCCAGATCCTATCGCGCCAACTGCCCAGGGCGGGGCGTCAGTTGCCAACAGACTGCAGCAGGTCGACATCGCGCGGATACGTGAGAAGTTCCTCGGCTTCGCTCACCGTCACCCACCGCGCAGCGTCGACTTCGAACTCGAAGCGCAGTGTTCCCCCGACGACCTCCATCGCCCAGTAACGCACCGTCTTCGGACGCTTCTTTGCGTCGAGATAGGAGGTCGGCTCGAGCTCCCTGGCGAGCGAGCAGCGTAGCCCCGTCTCCTCCTCGACCTCGCGGACGGCACACTCCTCGTCGCTCTCGCCCGGCTCGACCTTGCCCTTGGGGAACGTCCAGTCGTCGTACTGCGGTCGGTGCACGAGAAGCACCTCCGCGTCGGGACCGACGGCGCGAACGACGATTCCCCCCGCGGCGCGCACGACCTTGCTCAGCGGACTGCCCGCCGGGCCGCCTCGTCGAGCTGCCGCCACATCTCGGGCCAGGCCGAACGAGCCGCGGCCTTACGATCGCGCTCGAGCTGAACGAGCCGGCCCCCGGCGAACCCTCCGGTCGGCTCAGAGGCGACCCACGTGCGTATCCGCGCCTCGGCAAAGACGGCGTCCTGGTGGTCGCCGAGGATGTCCTGCATCTGCTTCGCGATCGCCACGAACCTTTCACCCCCTCGTCCAAGCTCGGGCGCAGCGAGGTCGGCGGCATACCGCGCTCGCTTGACGGCGATGCGTGAACGGTGCAGGACCTCGTCGGCCGGCTCGGGCCCGAGTGCACCGAAGGTCCGCCGCATTCTCTTCGCCTCTCGGTGGAAGATCGCCGCGAGCGTGGTCTCAGCGCCGGTCAAGGGAGGAGCGACAGCCTCCTCGAGACGCTCGAGCAGGGCGAAGTAGCGGGTATCGCCGAGCACCTCGACGACGTCCACGTAGGCCGCCTCCCGCTCCTCCTCGAGTGCGGTCAGTAGCCCTGCCGCAGACTCGCCATCGTCACCGAGGGCCGCGACCTCGTCTCGGAGACGGTCGAGCATGACGTCGAGGTCTCGCGCCGGCCCGAGATGCCCGCCGAGCCAACCGAGCTCCTCGCGGAGAGACACGGCCCACTCCTTCTCGACGAGAGCTCCTGCTGCGCGCAGAAACGCCCGGAGACGGCGGGTCGCAACCCTGAGCTGGTGGAGGTCCTCCGGGTCGACACCGCGCCGTGTCCCGGGATCGTGGATCAGGAGCTCGCGGTAGTCGTGGCCGAGCGCGACGGCGAGTGCCTCGCTGGACGATGCGTCCTTCTCGATTGTCCGGGGCGGCGCAGGTGCCGGGATGCCAAGCGCGCGGTGTAGCTTCGGCAGTAGCGTCCCCTGCTCGACTGCTCCGCTCCGGCGCATCGCCTTCACGAGCTGCCGCAGGTCCTTCTCGTCACCCTCCACGAGCTCGATCTCTATCTCACGGAACCGTCGCACGACCCGCTGCCCCTCGAGGACGGAGACGCTGTCGTCGACGATCTCGGCACCGCTCGCCCGGATCGTCTCACGCCGCGTTCGGAGCCTCGCGACGGGAACGAGCTCTCTCCCCCGAAGGTAGGCAGGAAGAAGTCCGACGAGCTCGGCCGGTGGGCGCGACGCCTGTCCCGGTATCTCGAGCTCGAGCCGGGCCGCCCCACGCGGGAGCTTCAACTGCCAGAGTCCCGTTCCATCCTCCACTCGATGGCGAAGGGTGACGCCGTGCGGCGCGAGACGGAGATCCTCGGTGTCGTGGTAAGTCGAGATGAAGACCCGGCTTGGCAGCCGCTCGCCCATCAGCTCGGGGAAGACAAACCCCTCCCCGGGGGCCAGCTTGATCTCACGTTCGAGCGTCTCTCGCATCACCGTGAAGGGTACTCGGGTTCCCTGTTCACATCTGTCTCCAACTGGTTAAGGTGCGTCACACATGAAGATCTCACTCACACCCAAGACGACCGAATTCTTCGTTCTCTTCGCCCGCTCGGGCGAGAACGCACTCGAGGTCGCGAGGCTCGTGGAGCGTCGCTTCCGAGAGCATCCGAACTCGGGTGTCACGCAAGAACAGGTAAAGGCCGCTGAGACGGCCGGCGACGAGATCACCCGCGACCTGATTGTGCTCCTCAACACGCAGTACCTGACGCCGTTCGACCGCGAGGACATCTACCAGCTCGCCACCGAGATCGACGACGTCGTCGACTACCTCGAAGAGGCCTCCGACCTACTCGGTCTCTATGGCGTCGAGATGCCTACCCGGCATGCCGTCGAGCAGTGCGGGATCATCGTCAAGGCCGTCGAACAGCTCGCGATCGCCTGCGAGAACCTGAAGGGGATGAAGGGCGTGCAAGGGGCGCTCGTCGAGCTGAAATCGCTCGAGGATCAGGGTGATCGAGTCCTCCGCGACGCCCTGGCGTCGCTCTTCCGCGACGACCGGATCGATCCGTTGATCGTGATCCGCTGGAAGGACATCTACGAGGCGCTCGAGCGCGCGCTCGATGCCTGCGAGACGGCAGCGAACGTGATCGCGAACATCCTCGTCAAGAACGCCTAGGCGCTGAGGTGACCATCACTCTCGTGGCAGTCGTGGTCGTGGCGCTGTTCTTCGACTTCACAAACGGCTTTCACGACACGGCCAATTCGATCGCAACGAGCGTCTCGACACACGCACTCTCACCACGGAACGCGGTTGCGATGGCCGCGGTTCTTAATTTCGTCGGCGCCTTTATCTCCTTCAAGGTTGCCGCCACGGTCGCCAAGGGTATCGTCGATCCGGCCGCGATCACCCTCAGCATCCTCCTCGCGGGCCTCGTCGGCGCAATCACCTGGAACCTGATCACCTGGTACCTCGGACTGCCGTCCAGTTCGAGCCATGCACTGATCGGCGGCGTGATGGGTTCGGCGATCATGGCGGAAGGGCTCGGGGTCGTTGAGTGGGCCGGCATCTGGGAGAGAGTGCTGAAGCCCTCGCTCATCGCACCGTTTGCAGCGCTCCTGATCGCATTTGCCCTGATGACCCTCATCGTGTGGGTCATCGCGCGGCGCTCGCCGGCCAAGGTCAACCGGATCTTCCGCAAAGGACAGCTCGTCTCGGGTGGCTTCGTCGCGCTGACGCACGGGACGAACGACGCGCAGAAGACGATGGGGATCATTGCTCTCGCGCTCGTCGCCTCAGGAAACCTCGACGAGGACTTCACGCGGCCGCCGACCTGGGTGATCGTCAGCGCGGCGCTTGCCATGTCCGCCGGCACCTACGCCGGAGGCTGGCGGATCATCCGCACCCTCGGCACGCGGATAGCGAAGATCGACCCGCCGCAGGGCTTCTCCGCTCAGACCGCCTGTGCCTCGATGCTCTGGACGACCGCACATCTCGGGTTCCCCGTCTCGACGACGCACGTGATCTCCGGCTCCGTGATGGGAGCGGGCGCCACACGCGGCCTGCACGCGGTGCGCTGGGGAGTGGCCGGCAACATCGTGACTGCGTGGATCTTCACGATCCCGATGGCGGCCCTCGTCGGCGGCGGAATGGAGCTGATCACGCGGCTCCCGGGAGGCGACGCGATCGTCTTTACGCTCGCCATCGTGATCTCGTACACAGCATTTGCGGCGCGACGCTGGGAGACGCGGCGACTGCTCCCGCCCGAGGCACTCGAGAGCGCGCCGATCTAGAACGGAGACGGTCTCCGCGAGCTCGGGCACTCGATCACCCGCACCAGATCGAAACCAGTCCTTCACGACTCGGCCTCGCAACGCTCGCCTATGCTGCCGGTTCGATGGCTGTAGATCCGACCGATCTCGCTGCGATTCCGATCTTCCAGGCACTCCTGCCCGAGGATCTCGACGCGCTCGCCTCAGTCGGAGAACGCGTGCAAGTCGAAGGTCCGGGAGTCGAGATCACGCGGCAGGGCGATTTCGGCCACTCGGTGTTCGCCGTACTCGAAGGTGACGCACGGGTCATCGTCGACGGTCAAGAGGTTGGTCGGCTCTCCGCGGGGGACTTATTCGGAGAGATCGCCGTGATCGCTTCGGGGCGACGCACCGCCACCGTCGAATCTGCGACCGCCATGGCGCTCGTGAGCTTCTTCAAGCGCGACATCTGGGCGCTCGAGACGAACAACGCGGCCTTCGCCGACGCGCTTCGGGCCCTCCGGCCGACCGACCACCAAAGCTAGGTCTTCGTGGTGGTTGGCGCTCCGGCTCGTACGTCGGAGGGCCAGCTGAGCCGCCGGCGCAGCGAGAGCGCAACGTACACCAAACCCACGAGGACCGGCACCTCGATCAGCGGGCCGACCACGCCGGCGAGCGCCTGTCCGGAGGTCGCGCCGAAGACACCGACTGAGACCGCGATCGCGAGCTCAAAATTGTTGCTTGCTGCAGTGAACGCGAGTGCCGTCGTGCGGTCGTACGCGAGTCGGATCTTTCTCCCGACCGCGAACGAGGCGCCGAACATGATCAGGAAGTAGATCAGCAGGGGCAGCGCGATGCGCGCGACGTCGAAGGGGTTGGCGGTGATGGCGTCACCCTGGATCGCAAAGAGCAGCACGATCGTGAAGAGGAGGCCATAGAGCGTGATCGGGCTGATCCGGGGAATGAACGTGTTCACGTACCAATCGCGCCCGCGGCGCTTGACGCCGATCCGTTGCGGCAGGTAGCCGGCGAGGAGCGGAACACCGAGGAAGATCAGCACCGTCCGGGCAACCTCCCAGATCGACACCTCGAAGCCCTGCGTGTCGAGGCCCAGCCAGTTCGGCAGCATGGTGAGGTAGAAG
>JBKJVI010000055.1:0-10796 GCA_046590225.1 Gaiella sp.
CGAAAGACTGGTAGCCGTCAGATCCTGAGTTCAACGCCTCTGGTGGGCATCCCTCTTTCGGGGGGTTTCGCCAGATCGTTGGGGGCAGGGTCCGACGGTCTAACCACAGTGAAGTAGCAGGTGTTACGCAATGAGCCCACGCCGATAGCCAACAGCTACGGCGTGGGCTCTACTGCGAGCCTGAAGCTTCGCGAGTAGATGCCGCACATGTGACTTCACTGTCTCCTCCGAGAGGAAGAGGCGCTGACCGATCTCGCGATTGACGAGACCGTCCGCGACGAGTTGCAGAACCTCGAGCTCGCGGGCCGTTGGATCCTGCGTCAGCTCACGCAGAGCCGGCGGGTTGAACGGGATCACGGCGCCGGAGCGGCTCGTACTTCTCCGGGCTGCGGCCGCCTCGAAGCGACGACTGTGGTCGCGATAGCGGCTCAGGATCTCTTTGCGTTCTGCTGCGTCCATGACGCTTGTATCGGCGTCGGTAGGCACGTCTTTAGACCAAACGGCACTGAATGTGCGGAAATCACCCACAGTGGGGGATATTTGACCCGAGCCCGAGCACCGGATCGCGCCGAGACGCGATTGCGGTCGACAGGAGATCGCTCAAGCGGCGAGCGAGGCGAGCTCGCGCAGTGCTGCAAGCCGCGAGAGCGCCTGGCCCTCGAGCTGGCGAACCCGCTCGCGGGTGAGGTCGAGCTCGTGTCCAATCGCCTCGAGCGTCCAGGGCTCGCCCTCGAAGCCAAACCGCAGCTCGAGGATCCTCCGCTCGCGCTCCGGCAGCGCGTCGAGCGCACGACGCACACCCTGGCGGCGAAGGGACTCCTCCGCCTCCTCGAACGGATCGGCAGCCTCGCGGTCGGCGAAGAGATCGCCCAGCTCACCCTCGTCGTCGGCTCCAACGGTCTGGTTCAGCGAGACCGAGGCATGTGCGGCGCCGAGCGCCTCCTCCACATGCTGAATCGGAAGCCCCGTTGCCTCGGCGAGCTCCAGCTTTGTCGCCTCGCGGCCGAGCTCGACCTCGAGTCGTCGCGCTGCGCGAGACAGTTTCTGCTGGCGTTCGACAACGTGAACAGGCACGCGGATCGTGCGGGCGTGGTTTGCAACGGCACGCTGCACTGACTGACGAATCCACCATGTTGCGTACGTCGAGAACTTGAAACCGCGGCGCCAGTCGAACTTCTCGACAGCGCGATTGAGCCCGAGCGTCCCCTCCTGAATCAGGTCGAGGAACGGTACTCCGAGTCCGCGGTAGCCCTTCGCGATTGACACGACGAGGCGAAGGTTCGACTCGATCATCCGACGCTTGGCGACCGGGTCGCCGCGCTCGATGCGCTTTGCGAGCGTCACCTCGTCGGCAGCAGTCAGCAGCTTGTGACGTCCGACATCGGCGAGGAACAGCTGCAACGAGTCGGCGGCACCGGAGAGCGGCTCAGCAGCCCAGACAGCGGCCTCGGCCTCCTCCTTCTTGCGCTCGGCATCGGCGAGCAGCTTCTTGGCGTCCGCGTCGGCCTGCGGCTGCCCGACCTCGAGACCGATCGTCTCGAGCTCGCGCGTGATCTGCTCTGCTTCCTCGTCGTTCAGCTCATGCTCGAGAACGAACGCCTCGAGCTCGATGGGATCCACCCAGCCGCGCTCCTCCGAGCGCGCGATCAGTCCCTTGATCTGATCGGATTCGAACAGTTCGGTCAGCTGGCTCTGCGTCAAGAGGCTGTTTCAGTCCTTTCGCGTACCCCGGTGTGCACAATCTCTCATGACTCTATGGTGATTCGCCCCTGTTTTCCAGGGGTGGAGACCCCAATCTCGCTGTCACAAGCTGACAACGCAGTCTCCGCGATCGTTATTCCTCCGCTCGGGAAGGATGCAAACTCCACCGATCCATCGGCACGGCGGGCCAACGACCAGTACCCCTCACGATAGTGGATTGCCAGCCGACGTGTGTCAGCGCTTGGCGGTCGAGCGGCGCTTCTTCGGTGCAGGCCCCTTGGCCCGTCGCTCGGCCAGCAGTTCGAGCGCACGATCCATCGTCAGGCTCTCCGGCTCGTCGCCCCGTCGGAGACTCGCATTGGTCTCACCGTCGGTCACATACGGGCCGAAGCGCCCATCCTTGACGACGATCGGCTTGGCCGTCGTCGGATCGGGACCGAGATCCTTCAGCGGCGGCTTTGCCTGCCCGCGGCCGCGCCGTTCCTTCGGCTGGGCGAGAATCGCGGTCGCCTCCTCTACCGTGACGGTGAAGAGCTGCTCCTCGTCGGTCAGTGAACGCGTCTCCGAGCCCTTCTTGATGTACGGGCCGTAGCGTCCGTTCGCGACCTGAATCTCTTCGCCGTCGGCGGCAACGAGGACACGCGGGAGCGAGAGCAGCCGGAGCGCATCCTCGAGCGTCAGCGTCTCGAGCGACATCGTCTTGAAGAGCGATCCGGTGCGCGGCTTCTCCGTCGAGCCCTCCTCGAGCACCTCGCTGACGTACGGCCCATAGCGACCGTCGCGAGCGACGATCTCGCGGCCCGTCTCGGGTTCGACACCGAGCGTCCGGTCGCTCGAGCCCTTCGCGAGTAGCTCCTCTGCCTTCTCGCGCGTCAGCTCATCGGGCGCCATGTCGTCGGGGACGCTCGCCCGCTCCTCACCACGCTGCAGATATGGGCCGTAGCGACCGACACGCAGGACGATGTCGTCGACACCGGGGATTTCGATCGAGTTCACGTCTCGAGCGTCGATCTCCTCCAGATGATCGGTGACGAGGGCGTGCAGCCCCTCCGTGGCAGGCTCACCGTTCACGGCTTCCGTGCCACGGTAGAAGCGGCTCAGCCAGTCGACACGGTTCTCGTCGCCGTCGGCAATGCGGTCGAGATCGTCCTCGAGCAGCGCCGTGAAGTCGTAGTCGACGAGGCGTCCGAAGTGCTTTTCGAGCAGTTTCGTGACAGAGAAGGCGAGGAACGTCGGGACGAGAGCGGTGCCCTTCTTGAAGACGTAGCCCCGGTCGAGAATCGTGCCCATGATCGACGCGTATGTCGAAGGGCGACCGATGCCCCGATCCTCGAGCGCCTTGACGAGCGATGCCTCCGTGTACCGGGCAGGCGGGGACGTCGAATGGCCGTCGGCCTCCAGTGAGGACGCGGTCACCGACTCGCCGACCTGGAGTGCGGGCAGCCGCCGCTCGTCGTCGCCGCTCTTGCTCTCGTCGTCGCGACCCTCCTCGTACGCTGCGAGGAAGCCGCGGAACGTGATCACGGTGCCGGACGCGCCGAACTCCGCATCACGGCCGTCGGTCGCTGTCGCTCCGAGGCGGAGAGACGCCGTTTGCCCGCGTGCGTCCTCCATCTGGGAGGCAACGGTGCGCTTCCAGACGAGCTCGTACAGCGCGTGCTCGTCGCGCGACAACTCGCGCTCCACAGCGGCAGGCATGCGGAACGTGTCGCCGGCCGGACGGATCGCCTCGTGCGCTTCCTGCGCGTTCTTCACCTTGCGCTCGTACAGACGCGGTCTCTCGGGAACGAACTCGGGCCCGTACAGCTGCGCTGCCTGCGACCGCGCGGCATTCAGCGCGGCCTGCGACAGCGTGGTCGAGTCCGTGCGCATGTAGGTGATGAATCCGTTCTCGTAGAGCCTCTGGGCGACGCGCATCGTCGTCTGGGAGGAGAACCGGAGCTTCCGACTCGCCTCCTGCTGCAAGGTCGAGGTCATGAACGGGGCAGCCGGGCTCCGCTTGTACGGCTTCTCGTCGACCGAACGAACGACGAAGGGGACGTCAGTCAGCCCGCTGGCAAGAGAACGTGCAGCGTCCTCGTCGAGCGCGAGGATGCCCGACTTGAGCTTGCCGTCGTCTCCGAAGTCCCGACCCTGCGCGACGCGCGTCCCGTCGACCGCAACGAGCCTCGCCTCGAACGAGGCAGGCTCGAAGATGCCGAGGATGTCCCAGTAGGAGGCCGAGACGAACTGCATCCGTTCGCGCTCGCGCTCGACGACGAGCCGCGTGGCGACCGACTGGACGCGCCCCGCCGAGAGGCCTGGCATGACCTTCTTCCAGAGTACGGGCGAGACCTCGTAGCCGTAGAGCCGATCGAGAATTCTCCGGGTCTCCTGCGCGTCGACCAGGCGGTCGTCGATGTCGCGCGTCTCGCCGAGCGCCCTGTCGATCGCCTCCCGCGTGATCTCGTGGAACACCATCCGCTTGACGGGCACCTTGGGCTTCAACACCTCGAGGAGGTGCCAGGCGATGGCCTCTCCTTCGCGGTCTTCGTCCGTCGCGAGCAGGAGCTCGGTGGAGTTCTTCAGCTCGCGCTTCAGCTCGTCGACCTTCTTCTTTTTGTCGGGATCGACGACGTAGAGCGGCTGGAACTGATCATCGACGTTGACTCCGAGTCGCGACCACGACTCCTTCTTCACTGCGGCCGGAATGTCTGCGGCGCGGTTCGGGAGATCCCGGATGTGCCCGATCGACGATTCCACGACGTAGCCGTCGCCGAGGTAGCCGGCAATGGTCTTTGCCTTGGCGGGAGACTCGACGATGACGAGACGACGTTCAGTCACGAGTGGTCTTTTCGGGTCGGATGACACGTTCCTGCCCGGACGATGGCCGGGTGCGCGCGTCACCATAGCGACGCCGTCGAATACCGCAAGTGTCCGGAAGGGACGATACTGCCCTCGATGATGCGTTCTACACCGCGCCCCAGCTGGCTCTATCTGCTCATCGGAATGATCAGCTACCCCATCCTCCGGTTCGTCGGCCGGCTGCGCTGGGAGGGCGCCGAACGGCTGCCCGAGGGCGGGGGATACGTGCTCGCGGCCAACCACCTCTCGAACTTCGATCCGTGGCTCGTGGGGATGCCGCTGTTCCCTCGTCGCTACCTCCGCTTCATGGCGAAGTCGGAGCTCTTCTGGTTTCCGCTCGGCCCGTTCATCGCGGCATGCGGCGCATTTCGCGTCAAGCGTGGCCAGCAGGATCAGGAGGCAGTCGACACCGCGCTCCGGCTCTGCCGAGAGGGGAACATCGTCGTCATGTTCCCCGAAGGGACGAGGCGCGAGAAGGGGCTCCGGAAGCGGCGCGAGGCGCGGTGGCGCTCGGGAGCTGCCCGCATCGCCCTCGAGGCCGGCGTTCCTCTCATCCCAGCAGGCATCCACGGCTCCGGGCGCCTGCTCCGGTTCGGTCGGCTGCGCGTGGCCTTCGGCGACCCGATCGTCCTCGACGATCTTGCAGGCATGGCGCCGGACGAGGCCGCCCACGTCGCAACCGAGCGACTGAAGGCAGCGATCATCGGACTCGAGGAGGCGCTCGCTTGAGGCCGCTCCTCGTCATGGACGGCGACTCGTTCGCGCATCGCGCGTTTCACGCACTACCGAAGACGCTCCGCCGCGATGACGGAGGACCTGCCAACACGCTGATCGGCTTCACCTCGATGCTGCTGCGTCTGTGGAAGGCCGAGCAGCCCCGCGCAGTCGTCGTCGCCTGGGACACGATCGGCATTCCCACCTACCGGAACGAGCTCCTCCCGACGTACCAGTCGGGAAGGGAGTTCGATCCCGAGATCGTCGACCAGCTCGCGCTCCTGCCTGCCCTGATCTCATCCACGGGAATCGTCTGCGGGAAACAGCGTGGCTACGAGGCGGACGACTTTCTCGCCGCCGCCGTCGCTTCCGAACAGGCCCGCGGCGGCACAACGCTCGTTGCCACGTCCGATCGCGACGCGTTCCAGCTCGCCGCCGATGACGTCACGATCCTGCAGCCCGTTCGCGGTGTCAGCGAGCTCGCCCGGATCGGCCCCCCGGACGTGCGCGAGCGGTACGGCGTCGAACCAGAGCAGGTGCCGGACTTCATCGCGCTGCGCGGCGACCCCTCCGACAAGATCCCTGGCGCACGCGGCATCGGTGAGAAGACGGCGGCGGCGTTGCTGCAGACCTACGCCGACCTCGAGGCCATGATCGCGGACGGCCGCTTCGAGAGCGAGGCAGAGCAGCTGCGCGTCTTTCTCCGAATCGCGACGCTCGACCCGGCCGCGCCCCTTCCCGATCTCCCGGATCTCGAGCCGGACTGGGCTGCCGGCGCTGTGGCCGCCGAGGCACTCGGGGTTGCGCGACTGGCACGCCAACTGCGAGAGGCCTGACCATCGAGCTCGTCAGTCAGCGGCAGATGGTCGACCTGCACCCGACCGGCGACCACCACCCGGAAACGGGCGGCCGGCTCGAGGCCCTCCTTGCGGCCTTCAATCCGGTGCTCGAGGGAGAGCCGGCAAGCGTCGAGGCGATCGAACGGGCGCACGACGGCGAGTATGTGGCGCAGATTGCGGCTCTCGGCGAGGGCACCTGGCTCGACGGCGATACGCCTGCCGGGCCAACGACGTGGGAGGCGGCGCGCCTTGCAGCCGGTTGTGCGATCCGTGCAGTCGAGGTGGGAGGATTCGCCCTCGTCCGTCCTCCAGGACACCATGCGCTGCCCGATCAGGGGATGGGCTTCTGCGTCTTCGGCAACGCGGCGATCGCCGCCCGGTACGCCCAGGCCGAGCTCGGAATCGAGCGCGTCGCGATCATCGACTGGGACGTGCATCACGGCAACGGCACCGAGGCGATCGTGCGCGGCGACGAGTCGCTCATGTTCGTGTCGCTGCACCAGTGGCCCTATTACCCAGGCTCGGGCGGACCCGACACGAGCGACGCGACTGTCATCAACATCCCGCTCGCCGCCGGTTCGGGCGACGCCGCGTACGCGAATGCGTTTCGCTCGATCGTCGAGCCGACGGTGCAATCATTCGAGCCGGAGCTCCTGATCGTGTCCGCAGGGTTCGACGCCCACGTCGACGATCCACTCGCCGACATGGCGGTCACCGCAGACGGCTTCAGGGAGATGGCTGCGCGGTGCACGCAGCTTTGCTCCCGTGTCGCCGCAGTGCTCGAGGGCGGGTACAACGTCGCGACACTTCCCTCGCTCGTCGAGGCGTCGCTCGAGGGTTTCTCCTCGTAGTGGGGTGTCCCGCAACGATAGACCGAAAAATGATCGTTGCGGGAAACCCCACTACGAGGTGATTGCGGTAGTGCGGCGTCTCACAGCGATGCTGTTTCTTGGCAAACGTTGTGAGACGCCGCACTAGGGGCTACATTCGGTCGCTCAGATGCGAAACCGACCCGGACCGTTGAAACGGCCGGGGTGCGGCCCGGCCGTTTCGGTGCGGTTTACCCAGCTAGCTCCTCGTTGGAACCTGCGTAGTTCATCTATCGGCGGCGGAGCCCCGGCCTCGATCGCCCGGGAATGGCGAACCTGATCGCCCGTGGCGAGGGATTGCGTCGGGTGAGCGGGTGGGTCAGTTGCGCGCTGTGGCGAGGCGCTCGAGCGCCTCGCGGCGCGACGACACACCGAGCTTTCGCAGCAGGCTCTTCACGTGTGAGCGAACCGTGTGCTCGGAGATGTACAGTCGGGCAGCGATCTCGTCGGTGCCGAGGTGCTCGTCGAGGAGGAGAAGAACCTCGACCTCTCGCGCGGAGAGCTTCTGCGCAACCTCGTCAGGGATCCCGCCCATGCGGCCACCTTCGCGGACACGATTGAGGAGCCGGCGCGCGATCGACCCGGACAGGGCCGCCTCGCCATCCGCGACGCCGCGGAGGAAGAGTGCAATCCGCTCGGGAGGTTCGCTCTTCAGGAGATACCCGGCCGCACCGGCCCGGATCGCCTCGAGCAGGTTCTCGTCCGTTCCCGATGCCGTGAGGACGACGACCTCGCTGTCGGGTGACGCCTCGCGGATGTGCGGCAACGCGGTCAGCCCGTCCATGCCGGGCATCGTCAAGTCGAGCAGGACGAGGCGCGGGCGAAGTCGTCCTGCCTCGGCGATCGCCTCAGCGCCATCCGAGGCCTGACCAACAACATCGAAGCCGTGCTGTCCGAGCAGGGAGGCCAGCGCCTCACGCGTGAGTGGATGATCGTCTGCGATCAGGATGCTCTCCATAAGGCACTCATCGGCAGCACCCCACCTGCCGATTAGGGGGATGTGCAAAGTCACCCCTCGGACAGGTACCGGTCGTGGCTCGCAGGCGAGCTTCTGCTCGTGTGTCTTCTTGCTCTCGGAACAGTCCTGCTTCTCGTCACGAACCGGCTCGACGGCTACGAGTTGCCGAACGCGCGCATTGCGCTCGACACCGCGGTAGCAATCGTTGCATCGATCGTGGCGCTTCTCGCGGCGGTTCGATTCCTGGTCGAGGGGCGTGGGATGGACTTGCTGCTCGCAGCCGGGTTCCTTGCGATCGGCCTCGGGACGGCGATCTTCGCGGTCGTGCCCGTGATTGCGGGGAGCAAACTCGATCCCGTCGAAGCCTGGGCGGCAATCGGCGCAGCCCTCTTTGGAACGGCACTCCTGGCTCTGGCCCCCTTCGTCGCGCGCAAGGTCACGAAGAGAAGGCGCGCGCTCGCCGTGACCATCGGCATCGTGGGCGTCGCACTCGTCGGCGTCTGGATCGACTCGCGTGTGCTCCGCCTCGAGCTCGATCTCGGCCCGGCGGGCGGCGCACGCTCGGTCTCGGTGATCGTTGCCTACGCACTCCTCACGGTGCTCTCACTCGTCGCGGTTGTCGGCTTCGGCCTGCGCTATCGACGTCACGGGCGGGATCTCGACAGCTGGCTCACTCTGGCCCTTACGCTCATTGTCTTCGCAGACCTGCACTACGTCCTCGCTCCCGCCCGATCGAGTGATTACGTGCTCCAGAGCGATCTTCTGCGCATCCTCGCGTTTGTTGTTCTTCTCGTCGGCGTCTGGCGTGCGATCGGCAGTGCCGAATTCGGGCGAGCCGTTGCGGAGGAACGGGCACGGGTCGCTCGTGAGATCCATGACGGTCTTGCGCAGTACCTCTTCGCGCTTTCGACCCAGGTCAGCATGCTCGAGTCCGGCGCGTCGCTCGACGAGATCCTGCCGCGAATGAAGTACGCCGTCACCGGAGCGCAACAGGAGGCGCAGTTCGCGGTCCTTGCGCTCTCCTCGGCAGCGGGATCGACGCCGTTCGACTCAGCGCTCAAGCGCTACGTCGACTTTCTCGTCGCCGACGGTGGGCTCGATGTCGAGGTGCAGATCGACCCCAAGGTGGCGCTTGCCCCGGATGAAGAGATCGAGGTGTTTAGGATCGTTCAGGAGGGCCTTGCAAACGCCCGCAAACACGCCGAGGCGCGCCAGGTGGAGGTCTCGATCACCCAGCAGGGCGACCGTCGGATCGTGCGCGTCGCCGACGACGGGGCCGGGTTCGACAACGACGATCCCAGAGCGGGGCAGGGGCTCAAGAACATGCGGTCTCGCGCGGCAGCGATCCAAGGCGTCTTCTCCCTCAGCTCTGCTCCGGGCAAAGGCACCGCTATCGAGGTCGTGCTGCGGGCCGTGTGAGGTACCGCGTTCCTCGAACGCCACCGCTTCAGCGGTCGGGCGGGGTGCGTAGGCGAGATCGCCAGTCGGGCGAGCCGAGAAGAGACTTGAGGGCGACGGCCACAAGCCCGATGACGACCGCGGCGAGAACCACGAGCTTTCCCCAGCCGGCAAGCCCGAGGGCGCGGTCGAGGCTCTGCCAGAAGATCCAACCGAGCAGGGAGAACGCCGTCACCCACAACGCTGCGCCGAGACCGTCGAAGAAAAGAAAGCGCCTGAACGGCATCTTCGACGCCCCGGCGAGGAATGGCGCCAGGGTGCGGAAGATGCTGAGGAAGCGGCCGATGAGGATCGTTTTGCCTCCGTGGGCTTCGAAGTATCGTTCCGCCCATTCGAGGCGGGTCGGCGTGATGCCGAACCGCAGGCCTCGAAGCAGAATGAAGTCACGACCGAGCCTGCGACCGAGCCAGTACGCGGTCATGTCCCCGGCGACGACCGCCAACCAAACGAGTGGCACGAGAACCTCGAGGCGAATCACACCCTGTCCGGCCACGACACCCCCGAGGGCTATCGATACCTCCCCCGGTAGCGCGAGACCGAGGAACGTGCTCGTCTCGAGAAATGCCAGCACTGCGACCAGCAGATACATCCACTGTCCAAGCTTCGGGCCGACGGCAAGGAGCGTCGACTCCGGGCTCGGGACCTCCAGGGCACCGACCTTGACCGCGACGCCCACACCGACGACGACGGCGACAAGGCTTGCAACGACAGCGCGGAAGGGCGTCACGTACTCGAGCGGTCCAGGGTGGCCGATCATCTGACCCTCGGTGTCGTGGAAAGGCCGCGGACTCCCTCGAGTTCCTGCGTCATGGTCGGCCTAGCTTGGGTCAAGAGCTGGTCCTAGTCGGCGGAGTCCGGAATAGACACAACGGGCTAAATCGATCGCTGGCTCCACCGGGCGACGCTCGAGCGTGACGACCTCAGAGCCGTGAGGCTTGCCTCGCTGGACGACACAGTTAGAGCCGCAGTAAATTACCCGTGTCAAGATACATGTTTCAGGATTCCGGAGTACAAACACCAGTGTCTGGTCTAGCCGAGTGCGCGGGAATACAGCATGACCACACAGTGTTGTCGACGGCAGAGCGTGAGCGGCATCCAGGCGCTTCATCCATCTAATCGAAAAGCCCCGCGGTAGCGGGGCTTTTCATTAGCAGGCCTGTAAGCCGGATCCTGTCGTGGGTGACCATCTTTCTTGGCCGGCAGTTACCTGACGGCTCGAGCGGCGTACCCGGTTCCTCGGCGGGCTGCGTCAACGGAACCTGCTTCGCCTTGCACCGGACGGGGTTTGGCTAGCCACCGTGTCACCACGGCGCTGGTGGGCTCTTACCCCACCGTTTCACCCTTACCGGAGCCGAAGCTGTCACCAGCCACTGCTCCGGCGGTCTCCTTTCTGTGCCACTGTCCATCGGCTTT
>JBKJVI010000180.1:0-48744 GCA_046590225.1 Gaiella sp.
CCTTCGCGCGCGCAGCGCGCCCGGGGGAATGTCATCGGGCGTGTCTCGGCTAGCCTTCCTCTTCCTGCCGCGACACGTCCGATGAGCGTTTCGTACGGCGGTCAGGCTGTGCTCGAAGGGGTCATGATGCGCGGCCCCGCAGTCTGGTCCGTCGCCGTGCGGACGCCTGACGGCGAGATCGTCGCGGTGACGACGAAGGTCAGTTCACCGATGCAGCGGAATCGCCTCTGGCGGCTGCCCGTGATCCGCGGTGTCATCGCGCTCGGCGAGTCGCTCGCGATCGGCTTCCGCGCCCTCGCGATCTCCGCGAACTACGCCATGCAGGAGGAGCGGGAGGAGGGCGCAGAAGGAGAGGCTGCCGAGGTCTCGACCGAAATCTCGAAGGGGCAGATCATCTTCTCTTTCGTGCTCGCGATCGGCTTCGCGCTCATGCTCTTCAAGGTTGGCCCCGCGCTCCTCACGAGCTGGCTCCCGATTGACGGAACGTACTCGTTCGTTGTCGTGGAAGGGCTCATCCGGGTGTCCGTGTTCATTCTCTACATCGTGCTGATCGGCCTGCTGCCCGACCTCAAGCGCGTCTTCCAGTACCACGCTGCCGAGCACAAGGCGATCAACGCGCTCGAGGCCGGCTCCGAGCTGACACCGGAGAAGGTGCAGAAGTTCAGTTTGATCCATCCACGTTGCGGAACTGCGTTTTTGCTATGGGTTATGGTGATCGGGATCTTCGTCTTCGCCTTCGTCGGGCGTCCCGTGTGGTACTGGCTGATCATCAGCAGGATCCTGCTCTTGCCCGTCATCGCCGGCCTCGCGTACGAATTGATCCGGTATGCCGGCAAGCACCAGGACAACCGCGTTCTCATGGGCGCTCTGGCGCCGGGCCTCTGGCTGCAACGACTCACGACCCGCCAGCCAGATCTCGAGCAGATCGAGGTCTCGATCCGCGCTCTCGAAGAGGTCATCCGCGTCGAGCAGGCCGAGAATGAAGATCAATCGCGGGCCGAGTCCCGCGTCGAGGTAATGGCGTAGCGGCCAACGCCGCGCGCACGATCCGATCGAAGGAGGAGCCCGATGCCCAGAATCGTTCGCGAGGCCAACGCAACCTGGCAAGGCAACGTCGCTCGTGGCAGCGGAATGTTGAGCGCAGCGTCATCGACGGCATTCGCCGACCTCGCCTTCACGCTCGCATCTCGGATCGGCATCCCGCAGGAGAAGACGAGCCCCGAGGAGTTGCTGGCCGCCGCGCACGGAGGGTGTTTCACGATGTCGCTTGCGAGCGAGCTCTCGCAGGCCGGGACGCCCCCCACGAGCCTCCAAACGCGGATCACCGTGACAATGGACGAGGTGGAAGGGAAGGGACACCAGATCGTCCACTCCCAGATCGACGTGCGCGGCGAGGTTCCCGACTGCGACGAGGCGGCATTTGCCCAGGCGGCGGAGGCGGCCGACGCGGGCTGCCCGTTCTCGGCGCTCATCCGCGGGACTGCAACCGTGGGAGTCTCGGCCTCGCTCGCCTAGAGCCGGCCGCCCGGCCCGGCTACCATCGGCGCATGGCCGGCATCGAACCACTCGTCGACGAGCTCGAGCGCTCGTACACCGAGCTGCAGGCGCGCCTCTCCGATCCTGCGGTCTACAACAACCACCGAGAGGCGGCCGACATCGGTCGGCGCCTCAAGGAGCTCGAGACGCCGTACAAGCTTGCGGTCGCCTGGCAGGAGGCACGCGCCGACCTCGAGGATGTCCGCAACGACCCCGAGCTGGCATCGATGGCAGGAGATCTCGAGAGCGACATCGAGCGCCTCGAGGAGGAGCTGAAGGCGGCTCTCGTCGAGCGCGACCCGGCCGACTCCAAGGACGTGATCGTCGAGATCCGGCAAGGGGTCGGAGGGGACGAGGCTGCGCTCTGGGCGGGTGACGTATTCCGGATGCTCTCGCGGTACGCCGAGCGACGAGGGTTCAAGACCGAGATCCTCTCTGCGAACGAGAGCGAGACTGGGGGCTTCAAGGAAGTCGTCTTTGCGGTCAAGGGAGACGGGGCGTTCTCGGTCTACAAGTACGAGGGCGGGACGCACCGTGTCCAACGAGTGCCGGAGACGGAGTCCCAGGGGCGCATCCACACTTCGACCGCGACGGTTGCGGTCATGCCAGAAGCCGAGGAGGTCGAAGTCGAGATCGTCGAGAGCGACCTCAAGATCGACGTCTACCGGTCGACCGGCCCTGGCGGCCAGAGTGTCAACACGACCGACTCGGCGGTCCGAATCACCCATCTGCCGACGGGCGTCGTCGTTGCGATGCAGGACGAGAAGTCCCAGCTCCAGAACCGCCAGAAGGCCATGCGCGTTCTCCGCGCCCGGCTCTACGAGCTCGAGCGCGAGAAGGAGCAGGCGCGGCTCTCTGCCGCCCGCAAGTCGCAGATCGGGACGGGGGAGCGCGCGGAGAAGATCCGCACCTACAACTTTGCCGAGAACCGCCTCACCGACCATCGGATCAAGCTGACGGTGCATCGCCTCGACCAGATCCTCGATGGCGACCTCGAGGAGTTCACGGAGGCGATCCAGGCCGAGGATCGGCGTCTCTCGCTCGAGGCCGCCGGCGTATGAGGAGCGTCGGTGCCAGGCTTCAGCCTGGCTCTGACTCAGGTTCCGTCGGTGCCAGGCTTCAGCCTGGCACCGACTCAGCTGCCTGCGGGCCATGACTGCGATCGAGCCCAACGGACGCACCATCGGCTCCGTTCTTCGCCGCTCGACCGACTACCTGGTAGCTCACGGGTCCGAAACCCCCCGGCTCGACGCGGAGCGACTGCTTTCGAAGGCCCTCGGGCTGGAGCGGATCGAGCTGTACATGGCGCTCGATCGCCCACTCACGTCGTCGGAGCTCGAGGTCGCGAGAGAGCTCGTTGTTCGCCGCGGTGCCCGTGAACCGCTCCAGTATGTGCTCGGAGCTTGGGGGTTTCGACGCCTGACGCTGAACGTGGATCCGCGTGCGCTCATTCCCCGGCCGGAGACGGAGATACTCGTCGAGCGAGTCCTTCTCTTGCTCACAGGCCGTGATGCTCCGAGAGTGCTCGACGTCGGGACAGGCTCCGGCGCGATCGCCCTCGCGGTGAAGGACGAGCATCCCGATGCTCGTGTGTCCGGGTTCGACTTCTCGCCGGATGCTCTTGCCCTTGCCTTGGAGAATGCCGCCCTGACCGGGCTCGCCGTTGATCTTCTCCAGGGAGACCTGTTCGACGGTCTTCCGATTGGCCCCTGGGATCTCGTTGTCTCGAACCCGCCGTACGTCGACGCGAGCGACGTTCCGAATCTGGAGCCGGAGGTTCGGGACTGGGAGCCGCACGAGGCGCTGACGGCCGACGGAGCAGTTGCTGCGGTCGCGCGGGGCGCCGTCGGTGTGCTCGCCGCTCGTGGTGGGATCGTTCTGGAGGTGGGCGCCGGGCAGGCGGAGGCGACTGCGGATCTCCTCGAGGAGCTCGGGTTCCAGGACGTGCGGGTGACGCCAGATCTCCGCGGCGTCGATCGCGTCGTCGAGGGTGTGCGCCGATGAACGACGCCCGTGAGATGGTGGCCGCGCTCGCGGGCGGCGCGCTCGCGCTGCTCCCGACCGACACGGTCTACGGTCTCGTGTGCGTCGCCGCCAGTCGGGATGCGGCCCTCGATCTGTACCGCCTGAAGGGCCGCGTGGAGATCCAGCCGACAGCCGTGATCGCTGCCGACGCAGAGGTCTTGTTCGCCAGTATCGCGGGCCTCGAGGGTATTGCCGCCGCAGGGATTCGCACCCTGCTGCCGGGGCCGTTCACGCTCGTCGTCCCGAATCGCGAGCGACGCTACAGCTGGCTGTCGGCAGCACGCCCCGAGACGATCGGCGTCCGCGTTCCCCACCTCGTCGGGCCTGCGGCGGAGATCGTCGCGAGCATCGGAATGATCGTCGCGACGAGCGCGAATCTCCCAGGCGGGCCCGATCCGTGCCGCATCGAGGACGTTCCCGCCGAGATTCGCGCGGGCGTCGCCTTCGCCGTCGACGGTGGAGAGCTACCCGGTACCCCGTCAACGGTGATCGACCTCTCGGGCGCTGCGCCCGCCGTGCTTCGCGTCGGGGCAGGCGATCCCGAGCAGGCGCTCGCCCGCCTTGCGGAGGCCTTCACAGAATGATTACGCCTCCGCCACCTCGGCTTTACGACAGCGGAATAGCCTCGGGCCATGCGTCGGTATCGCTCCTCTGTGCTGCTCGCCGTCGTGCTCGTCGTTGCGGCGCTCGCAGTGCAAGGTGCAGCTGCTGCGAACCCCGTCGCGATCACCGGCACCGTCAGCGCCGTCGGTGGCACCTCTGCGACGCTGAACGGCACCGTGAACCCGAGTGGGGCCGCGACGGACTGGTGGTTCGAGGTCGGCACGACGACT
Source organism: Gaiella sp. (assembly GCA_046590225.1). Taxonomy (GTDB): domain Bacteria; phylum Actinomycetota; class Thermoleophilia; order Gaiellales; family Gaiellaceae; genus Gaiella. The sequence continues at coordinate 4,395 of JBKJVI010000180.1, forward strand.
GCGTATGGATCGAAGACCGCCACGACGGCTGCCGGCTCGGGCACCGCCAACGTCTCGGTCTCGAAAGGCCTGAGCGGGCTGTTCGCCGCAACGACGTATCACTATCGGCTCGTCGCCAAGAACGCCTCGGGGACTGTAAACGGGGCCGACGGACTCTTCACGACGGCCGCGCCGCCCGTGGCCGTGACGTCGGGGGCGTCCGGGGTCGGCCCGACCGCTGCCACCCTGGGAGGCACCGTCAACCCGAACGGCCAGGCGACGGACTGGTACGTCGAATACGGCACATCGACCTCGTACGGTACGAAGACGGCTACGACCTCCGCCGGATCCGGAACGACGTCCAAGTCGGTCTCGATCGCCGTCGGCAGCCTCACGCCGGGTAAGACGTATCACTTCCGCCTCGTCGCGAAGAGCTCGGCCGGCACGACCGAGGGCTCGGACAGAACGTTCGTGACCGCCGAACCGCCGGTCGCGGTCACCTCCGCAGCAAGTTCGATCGGGACGACCAGCGTGAAGCTGAACGGAAGCGTTGACCCGAACGGTCGTTCCACGACGTACACCTTCGAGTTCGGCACGACCACGACCTACGGGACGAAGACATCGGTGTCGAGCGCCGGATCAGGCTCCAACTCGACGAACGTCTCGAAGTCGGTCACCGGTCTGACTGCGGGAACCGCCTACCACTTCCGCCTGGTTGCGACGAGTGATGCGGGAACCGTCAGCGGCGCAGACAGGACATTCACGACCCAGAGCCCACCCACCGTGGCGACGGGGGCAGCGTCGTCGGTCGGCCCGACGTCTGCGACACTCGGCGGCTCGCTCAACCCGAACGGGCGCTCGACATCGTGGTACTTCGAGTACGGCACGTCGACCAAGTACGGATCGCGGACGTCCTCCAGGAACGTGGGCTCCGGGACAGCGACTCAGGCCGTCGTGGCGGGAATCGCGAATCTCCAGCCGGGGGTTACGTACCACTTCCGCCTTGTCGCTACGAGCTCGCTCGGAACGGCGCGCGGCGCCGACGCGACCTTCATCACGAGCGGTGGGCCGAAGGTCTCCACAGGCCCGATCAACTTCGCCACGCTGACCCTGAGGTCCGCGCGCGTCACCGGCACCGTCAACCCTCGCGGCCTGCCGACGACCTGGTGGATCGAGTACGGACGCACGTCCGGGTACGGCTTCCGGACGGCAATTTCCTCGATCGGCGGCTCGGCCGACGTCCCGGTCGGTACGCGCCTCCGCGGCCTAACGCCCGGTGTTCGCTGGCACTACCGTGTCGTCGCGCAGAGCTCCGGAGGGGCGAGTGCAGGGGCAGACGCTTCCTTCTCGACACCACCCCGGCCACTCGATCCGCTCGGTCGTCCCGTGCGCTGCACGATCGTCGGCACGCAGGGTGCGGACGTGATCCGCGGGACTCGGGGTCGTGACGTGATCTGCGGGCTCGGCGGCAACGATGTCATCCTCGGTCGCGGCGGCAACGACACGATCTACAGCGGGCCGGGCAACGACACGATCGACGGCGGAGTCGGAAACGATGTTCTCCGTGGCGGCGCCGGCAACGACACGATTCGCGCGCGCGACGGGCGCCGTGACGTCGTCGAGGGCGGTCGCGGGACCGACACCGCCGTCGCAGATCGCGCAGACCGTCTCGTGAGCATCGAGCGTCGCCGCTTCACGTCGTAGAGCCGGATCGCTCGCCTCCTGCAGGGTTCGGTGGAGTAGCATCGGAGGCATGTCGACCTCGGACCCGTCTCTCGACCAGCTCCGGGCGGGCGTTCTCGGTGAGATCGACCCCGACATCGCCGCATTGCTCGAGCAGGAGCTCGCCCGCCAGCGCCATCAGATCGAGCTGATCGCGTCGGAGAACTTCACCTGGCCGTCCGTGCTCGAGGCCGTTGGATCCGTTCCGACGAACAAGTACGCCGAAGGCTACCCGGGCAAGCGCTACTACGGCGGTTGCGAGATCGTCGATCAGATCGAGCAGCTCGCGATCGATCGGGCAACCTCTCTCTTCGGTGCCGAGCACGTGAACGTGCAGCCGCACGCGGGCGCTCAGGCCAATATGGCCGTCTACCTCGGACTGATGAAACCGGGGGAGACCGTACTCTCGCTCCGCCTCGACCACGGCGGCCATCTGACCCATGGGCTGAGCGTCAACTTCTCCGGTCGGCTCTACACGATCGCGCACTACGGCGTCTCGCGCGAGACGAGCCTCGTCGACTACGACGACGTGCTGGCGCTCGCGAAGGAGCATCGGCCAAAGATGATCCTGTGCGGCGGCTCCGCCTACCCCCGTACCGTCGAGACGTGGGAGTTCCGCAAGATCGCGGACGAGGTGGGCGCGCTCCTCTGGTGCGACATGGCGCACTTCTCCGGGCTCGTCGCCGCCGGCTTGCATCCGAATCCCGTTGCCGACTGTGACGTCGTCACCTCGACGACGCACAAGACTCTTGCCGGACCACGAGCGGGGTTCATCATGTGCCGCGAAGAGCACGCAACGGCGATCGATCGCGCCATCTTCCCCGGCCTCCAGGGCGGCCCACTCGAGCACGCGATCGCCGCCAAGGCGACGTGCTTCAAGATCGCGGCCTCGCCGGCATTCCGCGAGTACCAGACCCAGGTTCGTGCCAACGCCGATGCGCTTGCAGTCGAGATCATCGCTGGAGGTCTCGACGTTCTGACCGGTGGCACGGATACGCACCTGCTGCAACTGGATCTCCGTCGGACCGAGTGGACCGGGAAGGACGCGGAGGAGCGACTGCACGCCGCGAAGCTGACGACGAACCGCAACACCGTGCCTTTTGACGAGCGCCCGCCGACCGTGGCGTCTGGCGTTCGGATCGGGACACCTGCGGCGACGATGCGTGGCTTCGACGAGGACGACTTCCGTGAGGTCGGTCAGATCATCGTGGGCGCTCTCGCCGAGGGTGCGGATGTCGAATCGCTCGCCGAGCGGAGCGTGGCGATCTGCGAGAGGCGGCCTCTCTATCCGGGATTCCGGGGCTACACGAGCTACGTGACGTGACCACAGGGGTCGTCATCGAGGTCGACCACCCGCTCGTCCGGCACAAGCTCGGGTTCCTTCGGGATGTGACCACGCCGACCCAGATGTTCCGCCAGCTCGTCAATGAGTTGACACTGCTGCTGACGTATGAAGCCACGAAGACGCTCGCCGACGAGGCCGTCGAGATCGAGACGCCACTCGAGCGGATGGGAGCTCGGCGGATCTCCGGCAAGAAGGTCGCCGTCTGCCCGATCCTGCGCGCGGGCGTCGGAATGCTCGACGGGGTGCTCTCGCTGATTCCCGGCGCGCGCGTCGGCTTCATCGGCCTCTACCGCGACGAGGAGACGCTGCAGCCGGTCGAGTACTACGTGAAGCTGCCAAACGACATCGCCGACAGGGACGTGCTGCTGCTCGATCCGATGCTTGCGACCGGCAACTCCACCGCCGCTGCCGTCGTCACGGTGAAGGAGGCGGGTGCGACGTCGATCCGCCTGATCGCCCTGATCGCCACGCCGGAGGGGATCGCACGAATCCACGCCGAGCATCCGGACGTGGCCATCGTCGTCGCCTCGATCGACCGGGGATTGAACGAGAAGGGCTACATCGTTCCGGGACTCGGCGATGCAGGCGACAGGCTCTACGGCACGAAGTAGCTCGAGATGGTTGATCGGCAATTGGTGCACGCGCGGCTGGGGGCCTGCACTCTGCGCATCGTGTCCGGCTCGATCTACCCCAAGGCAAGCAAGCCTTACCGCAGATCGAGCCGAACACGCTGCTTGGTGCATGCCCTCCCCGACACGCACCCCAATTACCGATCAACCATCTGATGGACGCGCTTCGGGCCGATCCGCAGGTCCTCTACGGCGCTGCGATCGCTCTGCTGATCGTCGTCCTGCTCACCCCCGCGGTAGGCGGGATGGCCCGCCTCCTCGGCGTCGTCGACAACCCCGGTGAGCGACGACTCAACCGACGGCCGATCCCGCGGCTCGGCGGGCTTGCGATCTTCATGGGGATCCTCGTGCCGTCCCTCGCCTTCCTCGACCTGTCGAGCGAGATGCGCGGGATCCTGCTCGGTGCTGCCGTCGCGTGCGTCGTCGGCGCGATCGACGACTTCCGAGGGCTCTCGCCGCTACCGAAGCTCGCGGGCCAGGTGCTGGCTGCTGCGATTCCCACGGCCTTCGGTGTCTGGATCGACCACTTCACGCTGCCGTTCCTCGGAGCGGTCGACCTACCCCCGTGGATCGGCGTGCCGATCACGATCGTCTGGATCGTGGCGGTGATGAACATGGTCAACTTCCTCGACGGGATGGACGGACTCGCCTCCGGCGTGTGCGCGATCTCGGGCATCACCTTCGCCGTGCTGGCGCTGTCTCTCGGCAAGGTCGACGCTGCGATCCTCTCCGCGATCGTTGCGGGCGCGTGCATCGGCTTTCTTCGCCACAACTTCTTCCCGGCGAGGATCTTCATGGGCGACTCGGGCGCGCTCGTGCTGGGCTATACGCTCGCTGTCGTCTCGGTCGCGGGGCTTCTGAAGACGGCGTCGACCGTCGTGCTGTTCCTGCCGCTACTCGTGCTCGCAGTGCCGATCATCGACACGTCATTCGTCGTACTGAAGCGGATGAAGTACAACCAGCGGATCTCCGAGGCCGACCAGTCGCACCTGCATCACCGCTTCCTGAACATCGGCTTCAGCCAGCGGCGGGCAGCGGTAACGATGTGGGCCTGGACGGCGACGCTCGGGGTGGCGGCGCTCGCCACCCGGTTTATCCCCTTTCGCGAGGGTGGTGAGTGGCATCTGTGGGAGACGGTCGCCGTCGTCGCGATCGCGCTTGGCGCGCTCGGGTTCTCGGTCTACATCATCTATCTCCTCGAGATCGTCAAGCTCGGCAATCCGCGTGTTCGGCGCCGGGTTGCAGAACGGGAGCGCAACGAGCGCAAGAGCGCGTAGGGGCGAGACCTGTCCCGCCCGCGGAACGACGAGGGGTGGTTAGCGCCGCCGCGGGACTGGTTCGTCCGTGCGCTCGAAAACGAACCCACACTTCGCGCTGCTCCGGGAGCCGGTCGCCCGCAAGGCGATCGTGGAGTCCCGACGCCGGTGCCCCACGTCAGGCGACAGCGTGGGTCTCGGCCCGCAGCACGAAAGCTGCCAACCGCTCGTTGAACTCCGGGTGCTGCTGCACCGTGTGGCCGTAGCCCGGCAGGACGAGGCGCTCCGCCCCGAGTCGGGCCACGAGGACATCACACACTGCATCGAAGGCAGCGTGATGTGCCCCTGAGACCACGAGCGTGGGGAACGGAGCGGCGGCGAGCTCCTCGAGCGGAATCTCTGCTTCCCAGGGGCCGCGCTCGACGGTCAGCGTTCGCGCACCCTGCGCGAGTCGGTCACTGAGCGGAGTGGGAGGGACGTAGTCCGAGCCGACGTAGGTGAGGAAGCCTCGGAGGAACGCCTCCGGGTCGTCGGTCGGGCCCGTCTGCCACCAGTCGATCCCTTCTCGGGTGAACGCGTCGGCAGCCGGATTCCCCGCAGCGATCCCCGTTGCCGGGGGCTCGATCACGGTGAGCGACCTCACCCGCCCGGGAACGACCGCCGCAGCGAGCAGCGAGATCAGGCCGCCGTAGGAGTGGCCGACGAGATGCACTCCGGCAGGAAGAGCGGCCGCGAGGAGCGCCGCGTGCTCCTCGAAATCGACGCGATCGACGTCGGCATGCGGCGGAAATCCAGGGCGGTCGACGATCTCGATCTCGAAGCGCTCGGCGAGGCCGCGCTGCCCGCTCCACGTCGGACGACCTCCCATCACGCTGCCGTGGACGAAGACGATCCGTGGTCGCTGCCGAACCATGTGACGAATGGTGTCATTTTTGGCTGAAACAGTGGCGATCAGCTGTCACAAGCAGCCTGATATGCTCCACTCCAATGGTCGCCTCGACGCCCACCAGCCCGCATTCGCTCGCGACCGCCTCGGGACTCCTTCTCGGCACGCTCGGTGCCGCGATGGCGGTCGGTGCGCTCGTCGGTTGGGCCGTCGGCGCGGGAGGGCTCGGCCTTCTGATCGGTGCCGTCGTCGGGATTCCGCTCGCCGTCTTCGTCGTCTACAAGGTGTACTCGTGATCGCCGACCTCTACACGAAGCCGCGCCCGGTGCCGAGCCGACTCGCACCGATGCTTGCCGGGAGCGCCCTGATCGCGCTCGCACTTCCTGTCTTCGCGATCGCCAGCTGGCCACTGAAGGGCTGGGCGCTCGCCGCCGTGCTCTGGGTCGCTGCACAGGCGCTCGGCTACCTACTGACGCGTCTCCCGCTCGATGAGGGTAACCTCGCCGCCGGAGGAGTGAGGGGCATCGGCATGGGATTCAGAGCATTCATCGTGGGCATACCTCTTGTGGCAGTCACCGTCGCGGACGCCCGCGTCGGCGCAGCTGCCGCGATCCTCTACGTTCTCGCGTACACCCTCGATCTCGCCGTCTCGCTCGTCACCTTTTTCGGCGCCGAGGCGAAGGGTGCTTCATGAAGCGCCTTCTCGCGATCGGCACGACGCTCTTTCTCGCGCTGCCTGCGGTCGCGCTCGCCTCCGGGGGCGAGGGCGAGAAGTTCAATCCCGCCTCCGAGTGGACGCTCAAGCCGTGGGTCGACATCCAGATCGGCCCGATCGACATGTCGATCAACAAGGCTGTCGCATACCTGATGCTCGGCACGGTCGTCTCGTGCGTGATCGGGATCGTCCTGATGCGGGTCAAGGTTGGCTCCGAACCCACGAAGCGCCAGGCGCTCGGGGAGACGATCTATGAGGTCGCGCAGGTACAGATCGCGGAGCAGGGGTTGCCCACCAAGGCGATCGGCCGGTGGTTCCCCTACGTCGCATCGTTGATGGTCTTCATTTGGGTGGTCAACATGATCGGCTTCATCCCGCTTCCGCTCTCGGATGAGAAATGGAAGGTCTTCGGGGTCGAGGTACCGACGCTCGCGATCTTCGCCGCAACGTCAACGCTTTCCGTCACGCTCGCGCTCGCGTTCATGACGTGGATGTTCACCCACATCGAGGGGATTCGCGCGAACGGCGTGATGAAGTACCTCAAGAGCTGGATTCCCGATGTGCCGAAGGCGCTCTACCCGCTGATCATCCCGCTCGAGATCCTCGGCCAGTTCATGCGTTTGATCAGTCTCTCCGTCCGTCTCTACGCCAACATGCTCGCCGGGCACATGTTGATCCTCACGTTCATCGGCCTGATCTTCCTGGTCACTCCGTGGATCTTCCCGTTCTCCGTTCTTCTCGCGTCTGTCTTCTATCTGTTCGAGGTCGTGATCGTCGTTTCGATCCAGGCCTACATCTTCGCTGCCCTGTCTGCCATCTACATCGGCTCGGCCATCGAGCCGGAGCACTAAGGAGGAATCACCGCAATGCTGTCCACGTTCTTTCTCCTCGCGGAGACCACAGGCGACGTCGCCGACGCCGGTAAGGCGATCGCCCTGGCCCTCGGTATCGGCCTCGGTGCTCTTGGCGCCGGTGTCGGCATCGGCAACATCTTCGGCTCGATGATCCAGGCTGTTGCCCGCCAGCCCGAGTTGCGTGGCGAGCTGCAGGGAATCCAGTGGCTCGGCTTCGCCCTTACCGAGGCGGTCGTGTTCTACGGCCTCATCGGTGGCCTACTCGCATACGTCCTCGTCTGAGTCGATGGTAGGAGCTCTCAACGTCCTCGCAGCCGAGTCGAGCAACGATCTGATCAAGGTCGTTCCCGGCCTCATGATCTGGACGCTGATCGCGTTCGGGATCACGTTCTTCGTCCTCAAGAAGTATGCGTTCGGCCCCATCCAGAAGACCATCGATGCTCGGCGGGATCGCATTCGCGAGGCCGTCGAGGAGGCCGACAACGCACGGGACGAGGCACGCGACCTGCTCGAGCAGAACCGTGCCATTCTGGCCGAGGCCCGCTCCGAGTCCGCGGCGATCCTGGCGGAGGCCCGCAAGGTCGCCGACGACCAGATCCAGCGGGCAAAGGACGAGGCAGAGGTCGAGCGTCAGCGGCGTCTCGAGGAGACCCGCAAGCAGATCGACGCCGAGACTGCCCGTGCGATCGACCAGATCCGCGGCGAGGTCGCTGACCTCACCCTGGAAGCGACGCAGCGCGTCGTCGGCAAGGTGCTCGATTCGGACGACCAGCGGCGCCTGATCGGCGAGGCGATCGAGGGCCTCGACTTCTCCGCGCTCGAGCGGGGGAGAAGCTAGTCCGATGGCAGTAGCGGAACGTCTGTACGCACGCGCCCTCTTCCAGGCGGCAGAGGAGCAGGGTCGCCTCGAGGCCGTTCATCGGGATCTCTCCGAGTTCGCCGATGCGGTTGCGGGGTCACCCGAGCTGACGGCGTTCCTCGCGAACCCGCAGGTCGAGCCCGCTGCCAAGGTCGGTGTCCTCGGGGAGCTCTCCGAAGGGGCAGACACGCTCGTTCACAACTTCCTCCGCCTCGTCGCGGAGAAAGGTCGGGCGGGCGAGATCCTCGGCATGCGCGATGAGCTACAGGCGCTCGTCGACCGCGCGCAGGGACGCGTCGCGGTCGAGCTCACAACCGCGTTCGAGCTATCTGACGACGAGGCCGCCTCGATCGTCGCGCAGATCGAGCAGGCCTCCGGCCGCACCGTCGAGGCATCCCGAAAAGTCGACCCTGCCCTTGTCGGCGGCATGATCCTGCAGGCCGGCTCGCTGCGCGTTGACGCCAGCGTGCGCGGCCGCCTGGAGCGTCTCCGCCACGAATTGGTGGCTTGACGTGGGTGAGTCGCACGCATGGCTGAGCGCCTGCACGCGTCGCATCGCGTCCGCCTCGATCAGCATCAAGGCCACCAGCCTTACCGCTGATCGAGTCGAACACGCTGCTCGGTGCATGCGCCCCCGAGGGCGCACGCCTCACCCACATCAAGCCACCATTACCAGGTAACGAAGGAGAAAAAGTGAAGCTACGGCCCGAAGAAATCACCTCGATCCTCAAGACCCGGATCGAGCAGTACGACGTCGAGACGGACCTTTCCGAGGTTGGCACCGTGCTGCAGGTCGGCGACGGCATTGCGCGCGTTCATGGCCTCGAGAACTGTGTCTCGCTCGAGCGGCTCGAGTTCGAGCACGGCGTTGTCGGCATTGCCTTCAACCTCGAGGAGGACAACGTCGGCGTCGCACTCTTCGGTCAATGGCAGCTCGTCAAGGAGGGTCAGCCCGTCCGTCGCACCGGCGAAGTCATGAGCGTTCCGGTCGGCGAGGGCATGCTCGGCCGCGTCGTCGACCCGCTCGGAAACCCGCTCGACGGTCAGGGCCCGATCGAGGCCGCCGAGAGGCGTCCCCTCGAGTTCAAGGCTCCCGGCGTCATCCAGCGCCAGCCCGTCACGCAGCCTCTGCAGACGGGTCTGAAGTCGATCGACGCGATGATTCCGATCGGCCGTGGCCAGCGCGAGCTGATCATCGGCGACCGCGGCACCGGCAAGACGGCCGTCGCGATCGACACGATCATCAACCAGAAGGGCGGCGACGTCGTCTGCATCTACGTCGCAGTCGGCCAGAAGGCGTCGACGGTTGCGCAGGTGTACGAGAAGCTCCGCGACGAGGGTGCGATGGAATACACGATCATCATCTCTGCCCCGGCACAGGAGGCTGCGCCGATCAAGTGGATGGCTCCGTTTGCCGGCGCCGCGATGGGCGAGTACTTCCTCTACGGCGGCAAGCACGCGCTCGTCATCTACGACGACCTCTCCAAGCATGCCGACTCCTACCGGCAGCTCTCGCTGCTGCTGCGTCGCCCGCCGGGCCGCGAGGCGTTCCCGGGTGACGTCTTCTTCCTCCACTCGCGCCTCCTCGAGCGCGCGTGCCGCCTCAACGACTCGCTCGGCGGCGGCTCGCTCACGGCGCTTCCGATCATCGAGACGCAGGCCGGCGACATTGCCGCCTACATCCCGACGAACGTGATCTCGATCACGGACGGCCAGATCTTCCTCGGCTCGGAGCTCTTCTACTCAGGTGTGAAGCCGGCCATCAACGTCGGCACGTCCGTCTCCCGGGTCGGTGGTAATGCGCAGACGAAGGCGATGAAGAAGGTCGCCGGCCGCCTGCGCCTCGATCTGGCCCAGTTCCGCGAGCTCGAAGCCTTCGCCCAGTTCGGCTCGGAGCTCGACCCGGCCACGCAGCAGGCGCTCGGCCGGGGAGCCCGCATGGTGGCGACGCTCAACCAGCCGCAGTACCAGCCGTGGCCCTTCGAGGAGCAGGTCGTCGCGATCTATGCCGGCAACAACGGCTATCTCGACCGCGTGCCCGTCAGCCTCGTGCCGCGATTCCAGGATGAGCTGCGCGAGACGCTGCGCTCCGATGGCGGGGTCTACGAGGCGATTCGCGAGTCGAAGGATCTCGGCGAAGAGACCGTCGCGAGGCTCGATGAGGCACTCGCAAAGTTCGTCGAGGGCTTCGACATCGTCGAAGAGAAGGGTCTCGTTGCATAGTGGCCACCGTTCAGGACCTGCAGCGGCGGATCAAGTCCGTCACGAGCACGCGCAAGATTACGCGTGCACTCGAGCTCGTCGCCGCGGCCAAGCTCCGCCGTGCCCAGGTTCGCATCGAGGCGATGCGCCCGTACGCCGACACGATGAGCGATCTCGTCAGCGGCGTCGGCCGGGCGGCCTCATCGGTTCGGAGCCTGCCGCTCTTGCAGCAGCGCGAGTCGATCGAAACCGTCCTGATCGTTCCACTGACCGGAGACCGCGGCCTCGCCGGCGCGTTCAACGGCCAGGTCATCCGACGCTCGTTCAATCTCGAAAAGGCGCTCCAGGCAGAGGGCAAGACGGTCCGCTTCGTCCCAGTCGGCAAGAAGGGTCGCTCGACGTTGACCTTCCGCGGTCGTGACGCGAGCGACGCGTTCGTCGGCTTCTCCGACGGCCCGACCTATGCCGACGCCCAGGCGATCGCGCACCGGGTTGCGCAGCTCTACACCGACCACGAGGTCGATCGTGTCGTGCTCGTGTACAACACGTTCGTTTCGGCGCTGACCCAGAGCGTCACGGACATCGACATCCTGCCGATCTCGCCCGATGTGCTCGAGACGGACGAGGAAGAGGCGCGCGACGACGCGATGCGCGGCGACTTCATCTTCGAGCCGGAGCCTGAGGAGATTCTCGCTCGACTGCTTCCCGTCTACCTCGAGACGTTGATCTACCGCGCCCTGCTCGAATCGGCGGCCTCGTTCCAGGGTGCCCAGATGACCGCTATGCGGAACGCCTCGAAGAACGCGGGCGAGCTGATCGACAGCGTCACGCTGCAGATGAACCGTGCCCGTCAGGCCGCGATCACCCAGGAGATCCTCGAGGTGGTCGGCGGGGCCGAGGCCCTCAACTAACAAAGCCGCCTCCGCGGCGTCTACCTTTCCGTGGTCGTGGACGCCAAGGAACGTCTCCCCGGACAATCGGAAGCCCGCCGGAAGGAGATCGCGGTGCGGATCGCCGTCGTCGTCGCCGCGGCGCTCGTCCTCGTCGCCCTCGTCATCTTTCTCCAGTCGCGAGCGGATCCAGGGCCGGCGCCGGTCGCCGCACCGAATGAGGTGCAGGTGTCACCCGAGGCGACCGCCAAGCCGGGCGGGACTCTCGAGCCCGGCGCGAGGAACGTCGCGCGCCAGTTCATCGGTGCGACGCTTGCCCGGACCAACCTCGCCCAGGCGTGGGACCTCGCGACCCCGGAGCTCCGTGCCGGAGTGACGCGAGCGGAGTGGCTGAAGGGCGAGCTACCGATTACGCCGTTTCCCGTCCGCGACCTCGAGACGTCGGGCTTCAACGTCGTTGCGTCCGCGCCCGATAAAATCCTGCTCCAGGTACTGCTCGTTCCAACGGACAACTCGGGCTACACGGCCACACGCTTCGACCTGACGCTCGTCCGCAAAGGGGCACAAGGCCCCTGGAAAGTGAGCTACTTCCTCCCGTACGCTCCTCCGGGCATCTACGCAGAGCCCAATTAGTCCGTGGTGCCGTCGCGCGTCGTCGCAGTGTGGCCGACGGGCTCGCTGTCGTCACGTCGTCGCCGCCGACGGTTTTTCGTCGGCGCTTCTGCACTCGTGCTCGGCGCTCTCGTCGTTGGCGGTGTGATGATCGGCAACACTGCACCCGCTGACATGCCGCTCACGAATCGTCCCACGATCGTCGAGCACGCCCGCCCGCCCATTAAGCTGACGCCCTCCGATCGCAAGGCGATCCTCGAGACCGGCAAGGCGTTCGTGCTCACGGGCGTGCGACGAGACCACCCGGAGCGCGCGTGGTCTCTATCGTCACCGGGGCTTCGGGCAGGCTCAACCCGCGCCGAGTGGAAGGCGGGCACGCTTCCGCTCCCGCCGTATCCGGTCAGCCGAGCCCGCTGGAATTTTGCGTACGCCGTTGTGGGCGAGGTCGGGCTCGACGTCTATGTCGAGTCAACGAACCCGGACTACCGCCCGCTGACCCACCGGCTGACAATGGTCAGGAACACACGATCCACCCGCCCCGCCTGGCTCGTCGACGGCTGGTCGTCGATGGGTGTGTCGGCCGCCGGCGACGCCTCGTCCTCGCCGGACGAGGCGGTGTCGGCTGCCTTTGCTCCCGATCCCGGCGAGAGCCCGAGACCGAAACCGAGCGCCCTGTGGCTCCTGACCCCTCTCGCGATATTCTGCTTGGCGCTCCTCGCGCCTCTCGTGATGGTGCTCAGATCGCGACGCGCAGAGCGCCGTGTGCGCTGCGGTCAGGCTCTCGGGTAGCGGCGCAATGGCTCAGCCGACTAACAACGAGCTCTCGGGAGCGTCTCATCTTGCGGTGACGACGCTCCGAGCTATACTCGCCGACTGATGACCACGGTCGAAGAAGTCCAGGCAGCGCTGCCGACGTCCGGCTCCGACGCTGTCAAGGCGCGCGGCTACTGGGAGTTGATCTGGATCAGGCTTCGCCGCGACAAGCTCGCCCTTGCCGGTGGTGTCTTCATCATTCTCATGTTCTTTGTGGCGTTCATCGGAGCGCCGATCGCCGCCAAGCTGCTCGGCCACGGCCCGAACGAGCAGTTCTTCGATGCCGTCGATGCGGACACGTTCCTCCCCGTCGGTCCCATGACCAGGGTCAATACCCCGTCCGGCGGGACGACACTCTTCATTCTCGGGGCCGATAGCACGATCGGCCGCGATCTCTTTCTGCGCCTGCTGTACGGCGCGCGGACGTCGCTCGAGGTCGCTGTCTTCGCAACGTTTTTCTCCGTCTTCGTCGGGGTGCTCCTCGGTGCCCTCGCGGGCTACTACCGCGGCGGCGTCGACACCGTCGTCTCGCGTCTGACCGAGATGGTCATGGCGTTTCCGGCGCTCTTGTTCATCATCGCCATCTCTGCGACTGCGGGAGAGCAGCTGAACGGGATCACATTCGGGTTCCTCGCGCCGGGGGTATTCACCCTGGTGCTCGTCTTCGCCGTGTTCGGCTGGTTCTATCCAGCCCGGATCGTGCGCGGTCAGGTGCTCTCGCTGCGTGAGAAGGAGTTCGTCGAGGCAGCGCTGATGACGGGTGCCTCCGACTGGAGGATCGTCAAGTCGCACCTGATTCCCCACCTCGTGGGCCCCGTGATCGTGTACTCCACTCTGATCGTCGCCGCCAATATCATCGGCGAAGCGGGTCTCTCGTTTCTCGGTCTCGGCATCCAGGAGCCGACCGCGAGCTGGGGCAACATCCTCTCGCGCGCGCCGGATTACTACCTGACGCAACCCAACCTGATGATCTGGCCCGGCCTCGCGATCCTCTTCGCCACGCTTGCCTTCAACCTGCTCGGCGACGGCCTGCGGGACGCGTTCGATCCCCGCAAGACGTCCTAGAACCACGACGTCTTCGTCACCCGGCCAACTTGCCTTCGCTAACAACCTCGAGATTTCGCCGTCAGATCAAGGCAGTGTCGATTTCGTCGAAATATCCATCAACACAGGACTCCGTAATGGTGAGTCCCTCGGACGGAAGGAGCTCCATGCGCAAGAGACTCATGCTCGCGGCAAGCCTCGCGGCCGTTGCTGCGTCGCTGCTCGTGTCGGCGGCATTCGCCGGCTCGAACGCCTCCAAGGCGGGCGGGACGCTGAGAGTGAACCACTCGCTCAGCGACTACGAGTACATCGATCCACAGAAGTGCTACGACACCGGGTGCTCGGAGGCCCTGTGGCCGACCGGCTACAACCTCATGCAGTACCCCGAGAAGAACGGCGCCGAGGGCAAGCGTGTCTATCCGGAGGCCGCAACGGGCTTCAAGGTCTCGAAGGACGGCAAGACGTACACGTTCGCCATCCGCACCGGCCAGAAGGCCTCGAACGGCAAGGTCGTGACACCCGCGTGGTTCGTGCGCTCGTTCCAGCGGCTCCTGAGCCCGAAGATGGGCGACGCAGCGTCCGCGCGCTTTGGCGCAGTGTCGATCATCGGCCCGGTTATCGTCGGCGCGCAGGAGTTCTACGACGGCAAGGCCGACAAGATCGCAGGGCTGTCGGTCAAGGGCAACAACTTCATCATCAAGCTGAAGAAGCCGTTCCCGTCGCTCACATCGGTTCTCGCGATGAACTGGTTCAGCGCCGTGGATCCGGCCCTGCCCTACTCCGAGCAGGACATCACGAAGCTGACCTCAGCGGGCCCGTACTACATCGCCGCCCGTGAGATCGGCCGCAACGTCGTGCTCGACCGCAACCCGAACTACAAGGGTAAGCGGCCGCGCAACGCCGAGCGCATCGTGATCACGGTCGGTGGGGACGAGAACCAGAGCATCCTGCAGGTGAAGGCGGGCCAGGCAGACTACGAGCCCGGCGTTGCCGCAGCCTCCTCCGCTGCACTCGGCGACGAGTTCAAGGTCAACAAGAGCCAGTTCTTCGTCAAGCCGACGTCGGTCACCTCGTGGTGGGCGCTCAACACCCAGCCGGGATCGCCGTTTGCCGACGTGAAGCTGCGCAAGGCTGTCAACTGGGCCATCGACCGGCCAGCACAGGTTCGCGTGGCCGGCAAGTACGGCGGCCGCCGCTCGAGCCAGATCCTGCCTCCGGCAATGCCTGGCTTCATCCAGTCGAACAACCTCTACGCCTACTCCGGCTCGAATGTGGCCAAGGCGAAGGCCGTCGCGGGCGACGTCTCCAACGTGCCGGTGATTCGCATCGTGCACCGGAACTCACAGTCGAACGTCAACCGTGGTCAGATCATGCGGTACAACCTCGAGCAGATCGGCCTCAAGGCCAAGACCGAGTCAGTCCCGACCTCGCAGCTGTTCGCCCGGTCGGGCAACAAGAAGACCGGGAATTACGACATGATGGCACTCGGGTGGCAGGCCGACTATCCGGACCCCGAGAACTTCATCAACGTCCTGTTCGACGGGCGTCAGATCCCGGATGAGGGCTCGAGCAACAACTGGTCGTTCTTCAACAGCGCCAAGTTCAACGCACTGATGGACAAGGCGGCACTCTCGACCGGCGAAGCGCGGTACAAGGCGTACGGGAACCTCGACCTCCAGCTCATGAAGGAGGCCGCTCCCGCCGCCCCGTACATCAACGCGAACAACAGGATCCTCATCTCGAAGCGCATCGCGGGCACCCTGGTGTACAACGATGCGACCACGAACTCGGCGTACAACGCGTTCGTGATCAAGTAGTACAGTACGGCTCGATTGCAATAGCTCATCTCGTGCGGAGAGGCCGACAAGGGCCTCTCCGCACGGAGAGTCCGGCTCGGAACCGACTCGCGAACAGGAAGGGCAGGAGGCGTCATGTGGAGATTTGTGGCCAGGCGGACGTTGTGGGCGGTCTTCCTCTTCATCGCCGTCACGTTCGTGACGTACATCATCTTCTTTGTCGCGCCAAACGATCCGGCCAAGCTTGCGGCCGGCAAGGCTGCCACGAGCGAGCAGGTTGCACAGGTTGCGAAGTACCTCAATCTCGATGAGCCGGTGTGGAAGCAGTACGGGCTCTGGGTGAAGCAGCTCGTCTTCGAGGGCTCGCTCGGGAGATCGTTCGTGAATCGTCAGGACGTGAACGACATCGTCTTCTCGGCGGCGCCGGTTACCGCCTCGCTCGTCTTCGGAGGCGCCATTCTCTGGCTTCTCGTCTCGATCCCCGTCGGCGTCCTGTCGGCCGTGAAGCCCCGATCGGTGCTCGATCGGTCGGCCATGATCTTCGTGCTCATCGGGATCTCCGCGCACCCGGTCTGGATCGGCCTCATCCTTGCATTCCTCTTCGGCTCCGTTCTCGAGTGGACACCGATCTCGGGGTACTGCGACGTGATCAATCCGGGACTCGGTGCCGAGTGTGGAGGCCCCGTACAATGGGCGTACCATCTCATCCTGCCCTGGTGCACCTTCGCCCTCCTCTTCGCTGCCCTCTACGTGCGGCTGATCCGGGCCAACGTGATGGAGACGATGAGCGAGGACTACGTGCGGACCGCGCGGGCAAAGGGTGCCTCGAGTGGTCGGGTGATGCGGTCGCATATCCTCCGCAACAGCATGCTTCCCGTCGTCACGATCCTGGGTATGGATCTCGCCCTCGCACTGGGCGGAGCGATCTTCACCGAGTCGATCTTCGGCCTTCCCGGTCTCGGACGATCAGTGATCGTTGCCTACAACAAGTCCGACCTGCCCGTGATCGTCGGTGTCGTCGTCTTCTCGACGATTGTGATCATCATCTTCAACCTGATCGTGGATTGCTTCTACGCCGTCGTCGACCCGAGAATCCGACTCACCTGATGGCACTGCTCGAGGTCGAAAATCTGAAGACGAAGTTCAAGACGGACGATGGGGTCGTGACCGCAGTCGACGGCGTGTCGTTCACTCTCGAGAAGGGAGAAACGCTTGGCATCGTCGGCGAGTCAGGCTCCGGGAAGAGCGTGACGTGCCTCACCATCATGGGGCTGAACGACCCACGGAACACCGTCTCGGAGGGAGCCGCACGCCTTGACGGTGTCGACCTCCTGACGACCGACCCGGAGTCGCTCCGCGCGTTGCGTGGGATGCGGATCGCGATGATCTTCCAGGATCCGATGACGTCGCTGAATCCGGTCAAGAAGATCGGATGGCAACTCGAGGAGGCGGTGCTCGTGCATCGCGACGTCTCACGGAAGGAATCGCGCGCGCTTGCGATCGACGCGATGAAGTCTGTCCGGATCCCGCGCGCCGAACAGAGGATCGACGATTACCCCCATCAGTTCTCGGGGGGAATGCGGCAGCGGGTGATGATCGCGATGGCGCTCATCAACGAGCCAGACGTTGTGATCGCCGACGAGCCCACGACGGCGCTCGACGTCACGACGCAGGCGCAGATCCTCGATCTCATGAACGAGCTGCAGCGGGAGCGCGAGATGGCCATCATCATGATTACCCACGATCTCGGTGTCGTTGCCGAGGTCGCTGACGAGGTCATTGTCATGTATGGCGGCCAGGTCGCCGAGCACGCGCGAGTCGACGAGATCTTCTACCGGCCGCGCCACCCCTACACCTGGGGCCTACTCGGATCGCTCCCGCGCCTCGATCTCGAGGTCGAACGGCTCGAGCAGATCCCGGGTCAGCCCCCGTCGCTGCTCAATCCGCCTTCGGGCTGCCGATTCCACCCCCGATGCACGTTTGCGATGGACATCTGTCGCACCGAGGTTCCGCGGCTCCTCCCGTTCGGTGAGGGCTCCCACCTGCAACGGTGCTGGCTCGACGATGCAACCAAGGAGCGGGAGTCCGCCCGCACGATCGCGTCGCTCCAGCAGGAGGCTTCGTGAGCACGCTCCTCACCGTCGAGAACCTCAAGATGCACTTCCCGATTACCCAGGGCATCGTGTTTCAGAAGCAGGTCGCAGCCGTGAGGGCTGTCGACGGTGTGAGCTTCGAGGTCAAGAGCGGTGAGACGCTCGGGATCGTGGGCGAGTCGGGATGCGGCAAGTCGACGCTCGCACGCTGCATTCTTCGACTCCTCGACCCGACCGAGGGAACGATCGTGTTCGACGATCGCGACATCACCCATCTCTCGCGGGCCGAGATGCGCCCGCTCAGGCGGGAGATGATGATGGTGTTCCAGGATCCGTATGCGTCGCTGAACCCGCGCAAGCGTGTCGGATTCACGGTTGCCGAGCCGCTCGAGGTGAACGGCATCGGGACTCCCGCTGAGCGCAAGCGCCGCGTTCAGGAGCTTCTGGAGGTCGTCGGCCTCAGTCCGGAGCACTACAACCGGTTCCCGCACGAGTTCTCCGGTGGTCAGCGGCAACGCATCGGCGTGGCCCGAGCACTGGCAGTGAATCCCAAGCTGATCGTGTGCGACGAGCCCGTCTCGGCCCTTGACGTTTCCGTGCAGGCCCAGATTCTCAACCTCCTCAAGGATCTTCAGCGCGAGTTCGGGCTGACCTACGTGGTGATCGCACACGATCTCAACGTCGTCAGGCATATCTCCGACCGGGTGATGGTCATGTATCTGGGAAAGATCGTCGAGCTCGCGACGGATCGGGAGCTCTACAAGCACCCGCTCCATCCGTACACGGGAGCGCTCATGTCGGCCGTCCCGGCCCCGAATCCAAAGCTTGCCCGGGAACGCCGGCCGATCGTCCTCGAAGGCGACGTCCCAAACCCGATCAACCCGCCGGAGGGCTGCCGGTTCCATCCGAGGTGCCCCCGGGCTCAGCTCGGGGTATGTGACGTCGACGAGCCGGAGCTGATCGAATCCGTGGCGGGTCATTCCCGCGCCTGCCACTTTCCGCTCGAGCACTGGCCGATGTCACCCGAGGAGCTCCGACAGCCTGCATCGGTCGCTCCGACGCTCGCGAGCACGTGATTCGCGCCGCAGCGCGCCGAGCCAAGTTGCCCGTCATCCTGCTCGGCGGCGTCGTCGTCGTCTTTGCGGGCATAGCAGTCCTGACCGGCTCCTCGGTCCAGCGGGGGCTGTCTCTTGGCTTCTACGCCGTCGGGTCATTCCTGACCGTTGTCGGGTTCGCTCTCGGCACGAGAAACGCGTTTCGCTCGGCCGAGAGCCGAAATGTGCACGGTCAGGATCGGTTCGCGGATCTCTGGGAAACAACAGAAGCGGCCGCGCTGCTCATCACGATGGGCCTTGTCCTCTTGGTCGTCGGGGTAGCGGTGGACGAGCGCGTGCGTCTGATCTGAGCGCCTTCGTGAGCCCGAACGAGATCGCCGCAGCAGCTCGGATCCAGGGCCTGCTAACCGAATGCACACCTGGCCGTCTTACCGGGTATGACCTGGGTACGAACATCGGCGTGCGAGCAAGCGCGGTTCGCAGCGGCGCTCGCGCCTGACGTCGTGCTGTCGGAGATCGAGGAGCGGAGGCTCGCTCGCCATCTCGACCACTGTCCCGCGTGTAGCGCGTTCGCAGCGTCCGTCGCGTCGTTCACCGCGGAGTTGCGGGCGGCACCACTCGTCGCTCCGAACGCTGACCTCGCGCAGCGCTCGAGGACGCGCGAGCAGCGCAGAGCCAAGGTGGTTGCGTTGTCCTGGCCGGGCGACCGGCCGAGGATGCCACGAACCTCACTCATCGCAGCGATGGGGGCGGCGGCAGTGATGCTGATGACCTCGCTTGCGGTGAACCGCCAGGCGGCCGATGACTTCGCCTCGAGCGGCTCCGGGAACCGCCTTGTCTACGCCGGCGTGGAGGACGACACGGCCATGCTCCGAGGCTTGCGTGACGTCGCGTATGCCCGCCAAACCGAGCCGGATCGCACCCTGAGCAAGCAGCCGGGTATCTTCGCAGGCTAGGGGAGCCGTTCCTTCCCCTGCGGCGGTTCTGTAACGCGTGCGCGTCCGACGAGACTGGAGTGGCAATGCTCGCGAATCCCGTGACCGCCCACTGCTGAGGACTCGACCATCACGCCCGCGTTGCGGACGGCCTCCGACGAGCTGAGCGAGCGGGTTCCATCGCCGACGGAGCTCCTCGTTGGGTTAGGATACGTGCGCTCGCCGGCTGGTTCGGCGGCGCCCTGACACGTACTGCAAACCCACACACTGACGAACAGCTTCCAGGAGACCCATGTCAAGCGAGAGCGCTCCCAACACCGGCCAGATCATCGAGATCAAGGGCGTCGTGATCGACGCTGTCTTTCCCGACAGCCTGCCTCAGATTCTCCACGCGGTCGAGGTCGAGATCGTGAAGCCTGACGGGTCGTCAACGACCCTCGTTGCCGAGGTGCAGCAGCACCTCGGTGACGATCGCGTTCGTGCGGTCGCGATGGACTCCACCGACGGTCTCGCGCGCGGTACCGCCGTTGTCGACACCGGCGCGCCGATCTCCGTCCCCGTTGGCGACAGCACTCTCGGTCGCATCTGGAACGTGCTTGGCCAGCCTGTCGACGAGAAGCCGGCCTCCGCCGATGTCGAGCGTTGGTCGATCCACCGCGAGCCGCCGGCATTCCGTGAGCTCGCTCCGTCTGTCGAGGTGTTCGAGACCGGGATCAAGGTGATCGACCTCATCGCCCCGTACATCAAGGGTGGCAAGGTCGGCCTCTTCGGGGGCGCCGGCGTCGGCAAGACCGTCACCATCATGGAGCTGATCCACAACGTCGCGAACGCGCACAGCGGCGTTTCGGTGTTTGCCGGTGTCGGTGAGCGCACGCGTGAGGGCAACGACCTCTATCTCGAGATGGAGGAGTCGGGCGTACTCGACAAGGTTGCGCTCGTGTACGGCCAGATGAACGAGCCGCCCGGAGCCCGTCTTCGCGTGGCTCTTTCCGGCCTGACGATGGCCGAGTACTTCCGCGAGCAGGGCCAGGACGTGCTCCTCTTCATCGACAACATCTTCCGCTTCGTGCAGGCCGGATCCGAGGTCTCCGCGCTGCTCGGCCGCATGCCGAGCGCCGTCGGCTACCAGCCGACGCTCGCCACCGAGATGGGGCAGCTGCAGGAGCGCATCACCTCGACGCGCACCGGCTCGGTGACCTCCGTTCAGGCCGTGTACGTGCCGGCAGACGACCTCACCGACCCCGCTCCGGCGGCCACCTTCGCCCACCTCGATGCGACGACGGTGCTCTCACGGGCGATCGTGGAGAAGGGCATCTACCCGGCCGTCGATCCGCTCGGCTCGACGTCGCGCGCGCTCGCACCGGGTGTTGTCTCCGACGAGCACCTTGCGACGGCGACGGCGGTGCAGCAGATCCTCCAGCGCTACAAGGATCTTCAGGACATTATCGCGATCCTCGGGATGGACGAGCTCACCGACGAGGACAAGCTCGTCGTGTCGCGCGCCCGCAAGATCGAGCGGTTCCTTTCGCAGCCGAACTTCGTCGCCGAGCAGTTCACCGGAACGCCGGGCAAATACGTCAAGCTCGAAGACACGATCAAGGGCTTCAAGGAGATCATCGCCGGCCTTCACGACGACCTGCCCGAGGCAGCGTTCTACATGGTCGGGCCGATCGAAGACGTCGTCGAGAAGGCGCGGCAGATGGAACAGGTCGCGGTTTAGTGCACCATTCCGGAATAGCGTCCGTCGATGGCTGACGCACATCCCAAGTTCGACGTCTCGGTCGTCACGCCGGACGGTCCGATCTACCAGGGCGAGGCTGAGATGCTGATCGTCCCGGGTCAGGCCGGAGAGATCGGTGTCCTCGCCCGCCACGCTCCGCTCGTCGCGACCCTCAAGGCGGGGTCGACTCGCGTCCACCTCGGTGGCAACGAGGTGCTCGAGTTCGCCACTGGCCCGGGGTTCTTCAAGGTGGAGACCGACAAGGCCCTGGCGCTCGTCGACGATGCAGTGAACGTGAAGGAGATCGACGACGCACGGGCGACCGCGCAACTCGAAGCGGCGAAGGCGGAGCTCGAGAAGATCGAGGCCGGGGAATCGACGGGCGATCGCTGGCAGCTCGAGCAGCGCATCAAGCACGCGGAGAACCAGCTCACCGTATCCGGCCGCACCACCGGCTGACCCGCGTACCGCGCAAGCGGTTACGGTTTTGGTGGCCGAGCCGCACTCGAGCTGGAGCGACTCCGGCGGCTGCTTGGAGTCGCGCCCTCCTCCGCGCGCGCCCGCTCGACCTCGTCGAGAAGGTCGGCTATTCGGGAGAAGCCCGTGCCCGGTATCTCGCTTCCGACCTCGAGTGGCAGGAGATCGACGGGAACGGAGGAGGTGACGATCGCGGTGCTCTTCGATCTCCTCAGACCCGTGACGACCACCGCGTTGAGGTAGCCGATGACCAGAAGGGTGGCGCTGATGCCCCACATCATCCGCGGCCCGACGGCCACGGTGATCGGCCCGGCTGCCAGCGTGCCGATGAGAGTGAACAGCTGAACAAGACTGCCGAGGACGGCGAAGATCTGCCCCCTGCGATCGTCCGCGACAACCTGCTGGATCAGCGTCACGTTGCAGACGAGTCCGATGCCGTTGCCGATACCGAAGATGATCGCGCCAATACACCCGATTGCAAGGTTCGGGCTGACGGCGCAGATTGCCACACCGGCGGCGGTGATGAGGAATGAGGCGCGATAACCGCCGTAGACCGTCAGTCGCTTGATGAACCAGAAGGCGACGACGTTTCCGATCAGGATGCCGGCAGCGGAGAACGCGACAAAAATGCCGAAACCGACGTTCCCGGAGCCGTACGCGTCTGTTGTGAGGACGATCTCGGCAACGTTGATGCCGGCATAGGCCAACGTCGCCCAACTCCAGATCAGGAACAGCGACGAGAGATGCTGGTTTTCGTGCACGAGCGCAAGCCCGGCCCGCACCTCGCGCCAGTGCGTGCGACCGATTCGTGCCACGAGGTTCGACCGGAAGCTGCTCGTGATCCTGACGAGAAGGAACGCGGATATGAGGAAGCTCGCTGCGTTCAGCACATACACCTTGTCCGGTCCGAGGAGAACGATGCCGACGGCTGCGATCAACGGCCCGAAAAGGGTCGAGAGGTTCTCGGCGCCCTGAACCAGGGCGTTTGCCGCGACCGTCGAGTCTTCCCTGACGAGGTTCGGGATCGACGCGTAACACGCAGGGCGAAAGAACGCGGCCGAGAAGCCGGCCAACGCGGAGACCGCACAGATCCCGGCGGGGGAATGGACGAACGGGAGCGCGCCAAAACAGACCGCGCCCCCGAGATCCGACAGCACCATCATCCGCTTACGGGGCCAGCGATCGATCAGCGGCCCCACGGCGATCCCGAGAATCACTCCGGGCACGAGCTCCGCGAAGAGGAGGATGCTCACCCACCAGGCCGAGTTCGTCTGGTTGTAGAGCGCGATGCGCACCGCGAAGAAGGCCGTCCACGTCCCGAGGGCCGAGATCAGCCGGGCGTAGAAGAGATTGCGGAAGGAGCGATGCTCCGGCATCCCGAGGATCGCAAACTGCGCGGTGAACTGACCCAACATCCGGAACGAGCCTACAACCTCGGGCGAACGGCGTCTGCTGTCCAAAAGGGACGTGCCCGTACCGTAGAGTGGCGCCGATGGCACGACATCCGTTCACCCACGCGGAGCTCGTTGCGGGCGTTCTCGCCGGTGACCACCGAGCCCTCGCGCGGGCGATCACGCTCGTCGAAAACCGTGACCCCGGGGCATCAGCGGTCGTCTCGGAGCTCTACCCGCAGACCGGTACGGCGTTCTCCGTCGGGATCACGGGACCGCCGGGTGTCGGCAAGTCATCGCTCATCGCGGCACTCGTGCGCCACGTCCGGAGTCTCGGGCTCACGGTAGGTGTGATCTCGGTCGACCCCTCGAGCCCCTTTACGCAGGGCGCGTTGCTCGGAGACAGGATTCGCCTGGTCGATCACTTCCTCGATCCGGGCGTCTTCATCCGCTCGATGGGAACGCGCGGTCATCTGGGCGGGCTCGCCGAGGCTACGCTGCAGACACTGCTGCTACTGGACGCGGCCGGTCGAGACGTGATCTTTCTCGAGACGGTCGGCACGGGGCAGAGCGAGGTCGAGGTGATGGGCATCGCCGACGAGGTGCTCCTCGTGCTGATGCCGGGCTCCGGGGATTCTGTGCAGGCACTGAAGGCCGGGATCATGGAGATACCCGATGTGATTGCGATCAACAAGATGGATCAGCCCGGCACGAAGGCGTTACTGAACGACATCCGCACGGTGATGGCCCTGAGTCCGGACGCGGAGCGGCAGCCGGCGCTCGTGCTGACCGAGGCGATTCGGGGAGAGGGTGTCGATGCGCTCTGGGAGACACTGGCCGGGCGCCGCGATGCTCTTGCTCTGGCCGGTGAACTGGAGGAGCGCCGCCGCCGTAACCTTTATACGGAGGTCGTCTCGGCTGCCGCCGCGCGGGCGCGCACACGGATCGAGGAGCAGATCGCAGCCGATCCCTCGCTCGGAGCGCTCGTCCGGGATGTTCAGGAACGACGGGTTGACCCGCTGTCCGCAGTGGATGCGATCGTGGCGGCCGTGCTGCAGGAGCCGGCATGATCAGTCGACCGACGGTCGACGACATCCGCGCTGCCGGTAAGCGCCTTGCCGGCGTCGCGCAGGTGACTCCTTTGCATTCCTCTGGAACGCTCAGCAACCTCGTCGGGCGGCCGGTGTTGCTGAAGGCCGAGAATCTCCAGCTGACGGGCTCGTTCAAGATCCGTGGCGCCTACAACACGATTGCCCAGCTGACGGAGTCGGAGCGGGCGGCCGGCGTCGTTACCTCGAGCGCCGGGAACCACGGGCAGGCGGTCGCCTGGGCCGCGAGGCAGGTCGGCATTCGAGCGACGATCTTCGTCCCCGACGGGGCGCCGATGGCCAAGTTCGACGCCGCAGTCGGGTACGGGGCGACGGTGATCAACGCGGGTGCGGGTTTCGACGAAGCAGTCGCTGCGGGGCTCCGGCACGTGGAGGAGACCGGCGCGACGTTCGTGCACGCATTCGACAACCCGCGCGTGATCGCAGGACAGGGAACGCTGGGCCTCGAGCTCGCGGAGCAGCTGCCGCCGGGGCCGGGCACGGTCGTGATCCCTGTGGGTGGCGGCGGTCTGGCATCCGGTATCGCTATTGCGCTGCGCGCGCTACGACCGGAGCTGTCGCTCGTCGGCGTCCAGGCCGCCGCTTGCGCTCCGTTTGCGGGGAGGGCTCCGATCGGCCCGACGATCGCAGACGGAATCGCGGTGAAGTATCCGGCCGAGCTGACTTCAGGGATCCTTCGCGATCTTCTCGACGACGTCGTGGTAGTGGACGATGCCGCGATCTCGCAGGCGCTCGTGCTCCTGCTCGAGCGCTCGAAGCTCGTTGTCGAGGGGGCGGGCGCGGCTCCGGTGGCCGCGCTGCTGCAGGGGCTCGTGCCCGGAGACACGCCCGCGTGCGCCGTGCTCGCTGGTGGCAACATCGACGCGACGACGCTCGTCTCCGTGACTCGCTTCGGGCTGACCTCGTCGGGCCGCTACCTCGTGGTCGCCGTTCTGATCCCCGATCGACCGGGGCAGCTTGCCCGGATCGTTGCGGCCGCTGCGGCGCAGCAGGCCAACGTGCTCTCGGTCACGCATCACAGGGAAGGGCGCAACATCGGCGTGCTCCAGACCGAGGCTGAGCTCACGCTCGAGACGCGTGGGGAGGAGCACTCGCAGGAGATCGTCGCAGCGCTCGCCGCAGACGGGCTTGCCGTGCGCCGACTGACCTGAGTCGGTCTAGGGGCTGCCGCAGCGCCTGAACTCGACCGTCTGGCCGCCGCGGGCGCGCCAGTCGATCATCCCGCTGTCCGCGACCGGGTGCGCGTCGTAGCCGCGCTTGCGGAGGATGCTGGCGGCGATGACCGCGCGCGGGCCGGTGTCGCAGATCGTGACAACCGGCCGGTCGAGCGGGAGGTCGGGGCAGCAATTCGCCATGAGCCGGTACGGGACATTGCGGCTTCCCGGGATGTAGCCGCTGTCGCGGTCATCCTTCTCGCGCACGTCGATCACCTCGGCACCGCCGACCATTAGGGCTTCGAGCTCGTCGATCGTTACCGGAGTGGTCTGTTCATCGCCGCCACCGAGCACGTAGCCGGCAACATCGAAGAACGCGACCGAGTGGAGACCACGGATCGCGCGCTCTGCCTCGGAGGTGGTCTCCGCGAGCACACAGACGGGCTTGGCCGAGTCGAGGACGAAGCCTGCCTTCGTCGAGAAGCTCGAGCCCGAGACTGGCACGGAGATCGCACCGGGACGATGGCCGTCGAGATGCGCGGTCGCGTCGCGGACGTCGAGCAGCTGGACGCCCTCGGGCGGTGCCACGAGCTCTCCGACAGGCGAGGGCGCACCGACGAACGGCCCACGATTGGTCTCGACGATGCGTGCGAGGTTCGGCGGCTTCGGTGCACTGACGGCGGCAGACTCTGCGATGAACGCAGTGACGTCGGTGATTTGCAGCGACGGGTTGAAGCGGCGCTCGAACCCGATGGTGGTCGAGGGCTTGGAGCTCATTGACTTGCCGCAGAGCGAGCCGGCGACGTGTCCCGGGAACACCTCTACGCCGTCATCGAGCTCGAGCAGCCGGTGCAGCGAGTGGAACAGACCTTCGGCGCCCTCCTGGGCGGCTACGGCGAGATCGGGTCGCGCGGCGTCACCGACAAACAGCGAGTCGCCCGTGAGGACGAGCCAGGGATCGGTGCCGCGCGAGTTGTCGACGACGGTGAGGCAGCAGTGCTCGGGTCGGTGCCCCGGCGAGTGGATCACGCGCAGCGTCACGGCGCCGACGACGATCTCGTCGCCGTCCCTCATCGGGTCGTTGGGGTAATCGACGCCGGAATCGGCGTGCACGCTTATGGGGATTTCGTGCTCGAGTGCGAGGCGGCCATGCCCCGAAACGTGGTCAGCGTGCGTGTGCGTCTCGATCGTGCGGACGATCCTCAGCCCACGATGCTCGGCTTCCGCGAGCACAGGCTCGATGGCAAACGGCGGATCGACGACAACGGCGATCCCCGTCTCCTCGTCACCGATCAGGTAACACGCACAGCCCAGGTCGCCGTTCAGGAACTGGTGGAAGATCACGAACGGACCGTAGCACCCGATCTCGCTATCTCACTTGAAGTATTCACCGACGAAGTCGGCGGACGACGAGGAGGCTTCCCACGATGAGGACGGTGCCAACGACACCCGCTGCGATCCCGAGCCAGGGCCGCTGGTCGCTTACTGCCTCACCTGACGCGGGCAGGACGCTCAGGCCGCTCTTCCACTGGACGAGCGCGCCGTCGTCGTACCGTTGGCGCGCAGCAACACTGTAGGTTCCGGCACGCACAGCCGTTTGAATCCGCACCGGGAACACGACCTCGGCTCGTCCGTCGATGCGCCCGCCCGACCACGTCACCGTGGAGCCGTCCACGGTCGTCGTCCAGCCCTCGGGCGCGGTCGTCGACACGATCGAGATGCCGACGGGCATCGTTGCCTCGAGGGCCACGGTGGCGTGGGGCGGACGCTCGTTCGGAACGGTCATGCTGATCTCCGTCGCGGCGCCTTCCTCGACGAACGGCGGCGCGATCGTGACATGCGCTGCTGCGGCGGCAGGCAAGGCGAGCGCAGCGCCAATCAGGAGGAGTGTGAGCCTCACGGCAGGCCGAGCTGCCGTGCGATCACCATCCGCTGCACCTCGTTCGTGCCCTCGCCGATCTCGAGGATCTTCTGGTCGCGGTAGAGGCGGGAGATGGGGAACTCATCGATGAATCCGTAGCCGCCGTGAATCTGGAGCGACGCGTTCACAGCCCGGTTCGAGAGCTCGCCGGTGTAGAGCTTTGCCATCGCTGCTGCGAGTGCGAACGGACGCCCCTGATCCTTGAGCCAGGCGGCCTTCCACACGAGCCCGCGGGCGGCCTCGATCTCGGTCGCCATGTCCGCGAGCTTGAACTGGATCGCCTGGAAGGCGGAGATCGGCTTGCCGAACTGGCGCCGCTCGCGCGCGTACGCATACGCAAGGTCGTAGGCTCCCTGTGCGAGGCCGACGCTCATCGCCGCCACCGAGATCCTGCCTCCGTCGAGGATTTGGAGGAACTGGTGGAAGCCCTGCCCTCGCGTGCCGAGGAGGTTCTCGGCGGGGACGACGCAGTCGGTAAACGAGAGCGCGCGCGTATCCGACGCCTTCCAGCCCATCTTGTGGAGCGGCGCGGAGACCTCGTAGCCGGGAGTCCCGTTCTCGACCACGAGGTTCGAGACCTCGCCCACGGCGGTCAAGGCCGTGATCGTCACGCACTGCGTGATGTCCGTGCCCGAGTTCGTGATGAAGGCCTTGGCGCCGTTGATCGACCAGCCATCGTCGACCGGAGTCGCCGTCGTGCGCGTCGCACCCGCGTCGGAGCCGGCCTCGGGCTCGGTGAGACCGAACGCCGCGAGCCGTTCGCCACGCGCGAGTGGAGGAATCCACCGTTGCTTCTGCTCCTCGTTGCCGAAGAGGTAGATGGGCATCGTCCCGAGCGACGTATGCGCAGCGAGCGTGATTGCGACCGACGAATCGATGCGGGCAAGCTCCTCGATCGCGATCGCGTAGGCAAGCGTATCGCCACCGGCGCCGCCGAGCTCCTCGGGAAAGGGGATCCCCATTAGCCCAAGGGCAGCCATCTCCTCCACGATCTCGTAGGGGAAGCGCCCTTCACGATCGAGCTCCTCGGCCACCGGGTCGACCCGATCGACGGCAAACGCGCGAACCGTGTCCCGGAAGAGCTCGTGCTCGGAGGAGAGGTCGAAGTCCACGCGGAGCGATCGTACCCGGCGTGAAGCCCACGGAGCGTGGCGTCAGCGGTCGATCGCGCGGTACTTGCGGATCGCGAGCGGCATGAAGACGAGGAGGAGGGCGATCGTCCAGACGATGGACATGAAGATCGGATGCTCTCCCGGGAACGAGTTCGTAGCGAACGGGTTGGGATTGCCGAAGAGCTCTCGCGTTGCCCCGGTGAGCGCGCTGATCGGATTCCACTCCGCAATCGGCTGCAACGCCACAGGCAGGGTCTCGATCGGTACGAACGCGTTCGAGAGGAACGTGATCGGAAAAATGACGAGAAAGCCGAGCTGCTGCGCGACCTCGACCGTCGGCACGGACAGCCCGAGAAAGACGCCAATCCATGCCATCGCGTACGTGAAGAAGAGGAGAAGCAGGACACCGTAGATGAAGTCGAGGACGCCACTGTGCACGCGCCAGCCGATCACGAGGCCCGTCAGCATGAGCACGATCAGCAGGCCGACGTTGTAAACGATGTCCGCGAACGTGCGGCCGCTGAGCACGGCCGAGCGCGCCATCGGCAGTGAGCGGAATCGGTCGATCAGGCCCTTGGTCATGTCATCCGCAACGGCGATCGCAGTCGTGACGGAAGCGAATGCGAGCGTTTGAACGAAGATTCCCGGCATCAGGAACTCGCGATACGAGCCGCCCCCGGGCAAGGGGATCGCGCCACCGAAGACGAACGCGAACAGCAGCACGAACATGATCGACTGTAGGATCGCGAAGATTGCAAGCTCGGGAATGCGCGGAACCCGCTTGAGGTTGCGCCAGCTGATCACGATGCCGTCGGCGACGGCGATCCGGAGGCTGTTCACGCGCTCCCCGCTTCGGCCGTCGTCGGGGCGGCGGTCTCCTCGCTCTCGGGCGCCGTCTCCGCGGCATGACCGGTGAGTGCAAGGAAGACATCGTCGAGCGTCGGCCGGCGCAGCCCAACGTCGTCGACGCGAATCTGCTCTTCGCCGAGACGGAGCACGACCTCGACGAGCTGCTGGGCGCCGCCCTCCGCAGCAATCGTCAAGCGGCGCGTGTGCTCGTCGATCGAGGCGGAGCCGTCAGGTGCGATGAGCTGCGCTGCACGCTCGAGGAGGTCTCGGTCGTGCACGACGACCTCGATGCGCTCACCACCGACCTGGGTCTTCAGCTCGTCCGCCGTGCCGCGGGCGATGATCTTGCCCTGGTCGACGACCGCGATCTCGTCCGCGAGGGCGTCAGCCTCTTCCAGGTACTGGGTCGTAAGGAGGAGGGTTGCACCCTCACGCACCTGGGTGCGGATCACGTCCCACATACCGAGTCGGCTCCTCGGATCGAGGCCTGTCGTAGGCTCGTCGAGGAACAGCAGCTTCGGACGGCCGATCAACGCGGCTGCCAGGTCGAGCCGCCGCCGCATCCCGCCCGAGTACGTCTTCGCCACGCGGTCGGCCGCCTTCTCGAGATCGAAGCGTGTCAGGAGCTCGGCAGCCCGCTCCTTCGCATCGTGGGAGCCGAGCTGATAGAGCCGGCCGAACATCCAGAGGTTCTCGCGGCCGGTCAGGTTCTCGTCGATGGCCGCGTACTGTCCTGAGAGGCCGATCAATCGGCGCACGGCCTGTGCGTCGCGCGCGACGTCGAGGCCGGCGATCGTGGCGCGACCCTCGTCGGCGCGCAGCAGTGTCGTGAGGACGCGAACGGCCGTCGTCTTACCCGCGCCGTTAGGGCCGAGGAGCCCGAGCACGGTACCTTCCTGGACGTCGAGATCGACGCCGTCGAGCGCGCGTACCTCGCTCTTCCGCGAGCGGTACACCTTCACGAGCCCCTCGGCTTCGATCACGGCCATCGCGCCACGCTAGCTGCGGCGACGCGTCTGATGCCTAGACTGGCGTACATGAGCGATTCGATCGACCGGAGAGGGATGACGACGCTCTCAAGTGGGCATCTTGCCGTCGATTTCGCTTCGGGCAGCGTTCCCGCGATGCTTCCGTTCTTCGCCGTGAAGTTCGATCTCAACTACACGCTGACCGCCGTCCTCATGCTTGCCGCCCTCGCATCGTCGTCACTGACGCAGCCGCTCTTCGGTCTCTGGTCAGACCGCCACGGCGCCCTCTGGTTGCTGCCGGGCGGGATCGCGCTTGCGGGCCTTGGCATCGGTGCGGCGGCGGTGGCGCCGAGCTACTGGATTCTCGTTCTGGTTGTCTTTCTCGCCGGCCTCGGTATCGCCGCGTTTCACCCCGAGGGAGCGAAGTTCGCGGTGTTCGCGAGCGGGCGCAAGCGTGCAAGCGGAATGTCCTTCTTCAACATCGGCGGGAATACCGGGTACGCCCTCGGGCCGATCATCGTCACGCCTCTCGTCCTGTGGCTCGGTCTCGGGCCTGGCGGGCTCCTGGCGTCGATTCCCGTCATCCTCGGGGCGGTCGCGTTGCTCGGAGTGCTTCCGTATCTCGCTCGGCTGCAACCGGATGCGCCCACGCACGATATCGTCCGAGAGGGGAAGGACGACGTGCGTGCGATGGTCATCTTGGGTAGCGTGATCGGGCTCCGGAGCGTTGCGTGGTTTGCCCTCCTCACGTTCGTTCCCCTCTGGGTCGTCTCGCTCGGAAACAGCGAGGCCGACGGCAATCACCTGCTCTCGCTGATGCTCCTCTCCGGGGCGGCCGGAACGCTCCTGCTCGGCCCTCTCGCGGATCGGTTCGGCCTCCGGCGAACGCTTGTAGTTGCGCAGGCAATCCTGACCCCGATGATGCTCATCTTCGTTCTCGTCGGCGGCGTCGTTGGAGCCGTAGCGCTCGTCGTGGTCGGCATCTGCGTCGTAGGAACGTTTGGGCTCACGATGGTGCTGGCCCAGATGTACCTCCCACAGCACGTCGGCATGGCTTCCGGCCTCTCGATTGGCCTGGCCATGGGGATTGGCGGCATCGCCGCCGTCGCACTCGGCGGCGTGGCCGACGCGGTGAACCTCGAGACTGCCTTGATCTGTTCCGCCTTCGCTCCACTGGTCGGCGTCGTTCTCTGCTTCTTCCTTCCGTCGCCGGCCCCCGCGCCCGCCGCACCGATTGCCACCGCCCCTGCCTCCACATACCCTCTGCTCGACTGATCCGACACCGCGCGCCTACCGCCCACAAGGAGATCCAATGACCGTGCACGAGTTCTTCGAAGCGCTCCCCTCGAAGGTCGACCCCACCAAGACGGCCGGCATGAACAACCGGTTCGCCTTCGACGTCGCCGACGTCGGTATCTGGACGGTGGTCGTCACGGATGGTGTCGTCATCGTCGAGGAGGGCGACCACAACGCCGACTGCACGATCTCTGCGAGCGAGGAAACGCTGATGAAGATCTCGCGCGGTGAGGCGAACCCGACGACGGCCTACATGACCGGCAAGCTCAAGATCAAGGGCGACATGGGCGCCGCTCTCAAGCTGCAGAAGCTGTTCTAGGCGAGTCGGCCGCACCATGGATCTCGCCGTCCGACTGCTCGTCGCCTGGGGCGCGAATGTCCTCGCGCTCATCGTCGCCGACTGGGTCTTCGCCGGTCTCGCGATCGAGCGCTGGGGACCGCTGTTGCTCGCCGGTGCCGTGTTCGGACTCGCGAACATCTTCCTCAAGCCGCTGCTCACGTTCATCGCAATCCCACTGATCATCCTCACGTTCGGACTCGCCTACTTCTTCGTCAACGTTGCCATTCTCGCATTCACCGTGTGGGTCGTCCCGGGCTTCACGATCGACGGCTTCTGGACGTACGTCGGCGCGGTGATCGTGATGTGGCTCGTGAACGTGGCCGTCCGGCGCCTCCTGCGGTTGATTCAGGGCGACGGGCTGGTAGTGGGGTAGCGCGGCGTCTCACAACGTGTGACAGGCAACAGCATTGTTGTGAGACACCCGACTAGCCGAGCTCGACGAGAATCGCCCCGGCGGCGATCTGATCGCCGGCCACGACGTGAACGGCGGTCACGGTCGCGGCGAAGGGGGCGAGGACGGGCATCTCCATCTTCATAGCCTCGAGGACGACGAGCCGCTGGTGGGGCGTGACGGCGTCGCCGACTGCCACTTCCACACCGAGCACAGTCCCCGGCATGGGAGCGAGGATCGTGCGATGAGCGTGAGCACCCGCGACCGGTGCGGCCGCGTCGACGTCCGGTGCCGCGAGAGGAGGAGGCGCGTTACCGTTGAGTCGCCATGGGGTCGCAAACGGCGGGGGAGCAGCGCGAAGCGGCGAATCTGAGAGTGGTGGGTGATCGGTGAGAAACGCAGTGGAGACCGAGCCTGCCAGGAACGCCGGGTGTCGAACCAGCCAGCGCAGAAACGGAAGGTTCGTGGTCACGCCCTCGATCTCCGCTGTGTCAAGTGCGCTCGTGAGCCGGGCGAGCGCTTCCTCGCGGTCGGAGCCGTGGGCAATGAGCTTTGCGATCATGGGGTCGTACGCGAGGCCGATCTCGTCTCCCTCCTCGACGCCTGCGTCGACCCGAACGCCGGTCGGAAGGACAAGCCGCGTGAGTCGCCCGGTCTGGGGAAGGAACGTGCGGGAATCCTCGGCGTAGAGCCGTGCCTCGATGGCGTTCCCCGTCGTTGTCACATCGAGCTCGAGTTCCTCACCGGCAGCGACGCGAAGCTGAAGCTCGACGATGTCGAGGCCCGTCACCGCTTCGGTGACGGGATGCTCCACCTGGATTCTCCCGTTCAGCTCGAGGAAGTAGACGCTGGTGCCGGAAACGAGGAACTCGGCGGTTCCCGCGCTCTCGTACCCGATCGCCTCGGCGAAGGTGGTCGCCCCGGCCGCGATTCGCGCCCAAGCACTCGGGTCGAGCCTCGGAGGCGGGGACTCCTCGATCAGCTTCTGGTGGCGCCGCTGGATCGAGCAGTCTCGGCCACCGAGGATCGTGATCCCGCGTCCGTGACCGAGCAGCTGCGCCTCGACGTGTCGAGGACGCTCGAGGTAGCGCTCGCAGAAGACGGTGTCGTCACCGAAGGCTCCTTTGGCCTCGCGCCGGGCCGCGGCAAGAGCCTCTTCCAGCTCGCTCGGCGACCGGACGACGCGCATCCCGCGTCCGCCGCCGCCTGCGGCCGCCTTGATCACGAGTGGGAAGCCGATCTCCTCGGGTGAGCCCTGCGGGAGCGTTGGGACGCCGTGCTCAACGGCGATGCGGTGCGCGGCGACCTTGTCGCCGCCCAGCCGGAGCGCCTCGGGTGACGGGCCGACCCACGTGATCCCGGCCGCGATCACTTCCTCGGCGAACGTCGGATTCTCGGAGAGGAATCCATAGCCGGGGTGGATCGCGTCGGCTCCGGCGGCGACGGCAGCACGAACGTGCTCGGCCCCGTCGAGGTACGAGTCGAGCTCGACTGCGGTGTGGGCCGACCGAACGTGGAACGAGTCGCGGTCGTCCGGCGCGAAGACGGCGACCGTGTCGATCCCGAGGCGTGCGCAGGTGCGAAACACGCGAACCGCGATCTCTCCGCGGTTCGCGACGAGGAGTCGCCGTATCGCCACGTCGTGCACTGTTGCAGACACCCGGGTTTAGCCGCGCCCTCATGTGGGTACGACCGTTGGGTGCGCCGTTCCGGACTTCTCGCCGCCGCCGTTCTGGTTGTGGCTCTCGCTGCCGGAGCTGCCAATGCCGCTCCCCGGGCGGTGTACGGCATCCAGGACGACGCGTGGATCGAGTACGGGAGCGGGACGGTCGAGGAGCGCGTTGCAGCCCTGCAGCGCCTTGGGCTCGACCTCGTGCGCGTGACGGTGAGGTGGGATGTCGTGGAGTCGACGCAGGGGACATTCGACTGGACGCACACTGACGCCGTGCTCGAGCCTCTCCAGGCTGCCGGCATCGACGCACTCGTAACGATCTACGGAACGCCGCGATGGGCGAACGGTGGCGGTGCTCCGAACGTTGCGCCGTCGCGTGGCGCGGATTTCGCTCGCTTCGCCGCGGCCGTCGCTGGACACTATCCGTTCGTGCGCCGGTGGACGATCTGGAACGAGCCGAATCAGCGACGGTGGCTCGCGAGCGCCTCTCCCGTGCAGTACGTGACGAAGCTCCTCAACCCTGCCTACGCCGCGATCCATTCCGTTTCTCCGTCCTCCCGGGTCGCCGGTGGCGTCACGGCGCCCCGCGGCGGAGGCGGGGGCCTCTCACCTATTGCCTTCATTCGCGGGATGGGTCGGATGAACGCGCGGCTCGACGCCTACGCACACCACCCGTACGCGCTCATGCGTGGGGAGACGCCGTGGGGAGGCGGTTGCGCTCATTGCGGCACGATCACGATGTCGACGATCGATCGCCTCGTGAGCGAGACGCGCAAAGCGTTCGGACCGGTTCGGCTCTGGCTGACGGAGCTCGGCTACCAGTCGAACCCACCGGACCGACGGGCTGGGGTTCCGCTGGGGGTTCAGGCGTCGTACATCGCAGCCGCGGCGTACGTCGCCTGGGCAACACCGCGCGTCGACGTCCTGATCCAGTACCTCTACCGCGACGAACCCGACCTCGGCTACTGGCAGAGTGGTCTCGAGACGACCGCAGGGCGCCGCAAGCCGGCCATGGCGGCAGTGGAGGCCCCTCTCGCTCAGGTGAGACGCGTCGGTCGAAGGACGGAGATCTGGGGGGCGATCCGTCTCGGCAGCGGCGTCCGTTCCTACCGACTGCAGCGGTGGGGCGGGACAGCGTGGACGTTGGTCGGTGGAGCCCGGCAGACGAGAGCTGACGGCACGATCGGCCGTGTCGTGCAGGCGTCGAGGGGAACGAAGTTCCGCCTCGTGTCGGCCGGTGTCGTCGGAAACGTTCTCCTCGTTCGCTAGTCCGGTTGTCATCCCGTCGAGACGAGTCCAACGGACACGAGAGCACAGGCGACGCCGACGTACTGCAGCCGTGAGAGTCTCTCGCGGAGCACGAACGCCGCCAACAGGACCGTCGTGACCGGGTAGAGCGAGGCCAGAACCGAGGCGATCGCAACAGGCCCGCGCTGCAAGGCCAGGAGCAGCGGCACCATCGCCGAGACCTCCAGCACCGCAATCAGCAGAACGGTTCGCCAGAGTCGCGTCACGCCGCCAAGAACGCCACGCGTGAAAACGAGCGACAGGATCACGAGAACGATTGATCCTGCGGCCCGGGAGATCGTGACGGGCCAGAGGCCGGCGTGATCGGACACGCTCGAGAGCGTGATGTAGAAGAGGCCGAAGAACACGCCGGCAGAGAGGGAAAGCGCGATCACGTGCCGATCCACGCCGACGAGCGTTTCGGGATGCTGCTCGGACTGTGCGAACGAGACGACGGCGACAGCCACGAACGCGATCACGAGCCCTACGAGCGCAAGCACACCCGGCCGTTCGCCCCGAGCGAGGCCGTAGACCACCGGAATGACCGCCCCCGTTACGGCGGCAACGGGCGCGACGACGCTGATCAGCCCTCGGCCCATGCCCACGTAGAAGCACCCGATGCCGAATGCGACCACGACGCCGGAAAGCACCGACCAGATCACGTCGGCGCGACTGACGTGCTCCGCGCCGTAGCTGAGTGAAACGACGAACGCCAGCGGGAGACCCATGATCGCGACGAACGTCGCGACCCGGACACCGTTCGCAGTCCGCGAGGCCAGTCCGCCGACGAAGTCCGCGCCGCCGATGAAGACCGACGAGAGGAGCGCGAGGAGCGCTGTCATCGCGAGGCGTCGCTCCCCGAGATCGGGAGGATCTCCGTCAGCCGTCCGTCGCGGAAGCCGTAGAAGTTGTCGTGGAGAAACACTGTCAGGTCCGCGTAGCCAGGCACGACCTCGAGGCGATCGCCGATCGCGAGCGGCGCGGCGTCGGCAGCAACGCTGAGCTGACCGTGCTCGGCCGACATCCGCTCGAACTCCACGCCGGGTCGCCCACACACGACCGGCATCGCAACCTCGACGTTCAGCGTCTTCCGTCCGGCATCGACGATCGCCCGCTCGGGCGTCGGCCGCGCGACCACCGTCGTCAGCAGCGTGAGCGCGTTGCCGAGCCCCGTCACGCCACAGTCCTCGCGGTAGAAAGCGTCCATCATGATCGCGCCTCCCGCCTCCACCTCGGTGATCCCGGGGTGTGCGAGCGAGATCTGGAAGGAGCCCGTACCTGCGCACGAGACGATCGGGCAGGAGATGCCGCCGCCCTTGAGGATTCGCATCGTGTCGAGCAAGCGGTGGAGTGCTCCGTGGATCGACCGCTCCTTCTCGGCCCGGTCGGCGATCCTGATCAGGTGGCCCTCCCAGGCCATCAGCCCGGCGAAGTCGATGCCCTCGAGCGATGTTGCTTCACGGGCCAGTGGCAACGCCGGGTCGCCCGGCGCGACGCCGCCGCGGGCGAGGCCGATGTCGACCTCGATCACGACACGCACCGAGCGACCGGCGGCCGCGAATGCGGCTGCGAGCGGTCGCAGTTGGTCAGCGTGGTCGACGGCGACGATCGGGTCAGCGTGACGGCTGAGCTCGACGAGGCGGGCCAGCTTGTGGGGGCCGACGATCGCGTTTGCGATCAGGAGATCGCGCACGCCAGCTTCTGCCATGAGCTCGGCCTCACCCAGTTTGGCGCACGTGAGTCCGATTGCGCCGGCCGCGACTTCCCGCGCGCCGATGGCACCGCACCGATGGCCCTTGACGTGCGGTCGCCAGGCGACTCCGGAGGCTCTGCACTCTTCGACGACAAGACGGATGTTGTCGTCCATCACGTCGAGATCGAGGCACAGCGCCGGGGTATCGAGCTCGTCCCTGCTGCAGCCGAGCAGCGGCTCTAGGTCGGTAACGGGACGCGGTGATTCGGGCATGGGGGCACTGTCGCAGCTTCTCGGCTGACCTGGTCCTATCCCGGGGGCGCGACTGCTAGTCCGCGCGATCCTGCTCGGGGGCCGGAGGAGACCATGAGGCGAAGCCAGGGGTTCCCGGCACGCCGCCGTCACAGAACGCGCGGAGACCCTCCTGGCCTTCCTCGCTCGTGCGTCGCTCGGCGATTCGACGTGCTGTCTCCGGGCCGTCCGGGCGGTCGAGCACGAGCCGCTTAGCGTGCCGCGCGGCACGCGGTGCTGCAGTTCGCAGCTCGCCGACGATCGCGTCGAGTGCCTGCGAGAGGTCGGCGGTCACGTCGTGGACGAGGCCGATCCTCAGGGCGGTTGCGGCGTCGAAGCGCTCACCGCTGACGAAGTAGCGGCGCGCCGCACTCTCGCCGATTTTTCGCAGCGCATACGGCGAGATCACCGCAGGGATGATCCCGAGCTTGACCTCCGAGAACGCGAACGCGGCCTGCTCGTGCGCGATCGCGATGTCGGCGGTGGCGACGAGTCCCGCTCCGCCGCCGAGCGCATGACCCTGCACGACTGCGATCACGGGCGCGGGACAGCTGTCGATCGCCTCGAACATCCGCCGAAGCGCATTCGCGTTGGCGATGTTCTCGTCGTGCGTGAGCTGCGCAGAGCGCCGCATCCACTCGATGTCGGCTCCGGCGCAGAAGCTTTTCCCGTCACCCGCGAGCACAACCGCGCGAGCCTTACCGACGTCGACGAACGCTTCCGCAAGTTCCTCGATCAGGCTCGCGTCGAACGCGTTCCGCGAGTCAGGGCGTGCGAGCGTTATCCGGAGGAGATCATCGTCCCGTTCGATGCGCAGCGCGTCCATGCCCTCGGAGTCTAGAGTCCTGGTGTGCTGAACGATGCCCTGCTCCACGGGACACTCGCGGCCTCGGTGACGCCGCTTCTTCGGGGAGGGGGCGATTTCGACGACGACGCGTTCCGGCCGCTGCTCGACCGGTACGTTGCCGCCGGACTCGACGGTGTTCTCGCGTTCGGGACGAACGGCGAAGGCGTGCTCTTCTCCGTGGCGGAGCGGAAGCGCGGACTCCGCCTGTTCGTCGAGGCCGCTGCTTCGCGACTCGACGTGGCGGCGCACTGCGGGGCGCAGACGACGGCGGACACCGTCGCGCTCGCCGCGGACGCGGGGGAGGCGGGTGCGAGTGCGGTCGCTGTGATCGGCCCTCCGTACTTCGTGCTCGATGAGACTGCGCAACTCGCCCACTTCGTCGCTGCTGCGCATGCCTGCGCGCCGCTGCCGTTCTATGTCTACGAGTTCGCGAGGACGAGCGGCTATCCGATTGCGCTCGACGTTTTGCGCCGCCTACGAGAACAAGCGGCGAACTTCGTCGGGATGAAGGTCAGCGACGCTCCCTGGGAGGCGTTCGAGCCGTACCTCGGCCTCGAGGGGCTCGATGTATTCGTCGGCCCCGAGGCGCTCATCTACCGGGGGATCGATGGCGGCGCTATCGGTGCCGTCTCGGCGCTTGCTTCCGCCTTCCCCGAGCGAGTGGCGGCTGTCGTTCGCGCGCCCACTGCTGAGGGCGCCGATGCGCTTGCGACGCTCCGAGCCGCTGTCGAGCGATTCCCGCGGCAGGCAGCCATGAAGCGCATCCTTGCCGCACAGGGAGTGCCCGTCCTACCGGACGTCAGAGCGCCGCTTCGGGATCTCTCGGCTGAAGAGGTACAGGGGCTCTCCGAGTTGTTCGTTTCCGCCCTGGCGACCGGCTGAAGGGTCGAGCGGCCGGGCGCGAGTGAACGGTGGCCGGACGCTTCAGCCGGTCGCCAGGGTTGCGCCCGTGCAGGAGCCGGCGTCGCAGTCGTTACCGCCCGGCAGCCGTCCGAGCAGCGCGGACAGCTCGTCGAGCTCAGCGGGAGAGAGGCGCGCGCCGATCAACTCCTCACAGACCGCGGCGTGCGTACACGATGCGATCCGCAGCATCTCGAGTCCGTCGTCCGTGATCACCGAGTACGTGACCCTCGCATCCGCCGGGCAGTCGCGGCGGCCGGTCAGGCCGGCCTCCTCGAGCCCGTCGAGCAGCCGGGTCACGCCGGACGGTGTCAGACGAAGGCGCTCCGCGAGATCGATTCGACGCAGGGCGCCGTTCTCGTCGCGGGAGAGGTGGAGGAGCGTCTCGAAGTCGTTCGCACTCAGGCCGTGCTCGGCTCGCAGCCGTGCTTCGACGGCCCGCATGAGCGTCCCGTGCGTATGCAGGAGTCGACCGAAGACGGTCTGGGCAGAAGCTTGATTGATCAATACTTGACGAGACAATGAATTCTCCGCTAGGATAGTTGAGCCATCAAATAGTAGCGAGAAAGGACGATTCCTGTGAGCACACTTTCAGAGTCCCGTACGGCACTCCCGACGGGCACGTGGCAGATCGATCCGGTTCATTCGACGGTCGAGTTCTCTGTCAAGCACATG
The DNA here is from genome assembly GCA_046590225.1 of Gaiella sp. Classification (GTDB taxonomy): domain Bacteria; phylum Actinomycetota; class Thermoleophilia; order Gaiellales; family Gaiellaceae; genus Gaiella. The sequence goes on from JBKJVI010000180.1 coordinate 44,173, forward strand.
GTCGTCGCGAACTTCCGCGGCGGCTTCGATGCCTTCGATGTCACGGTCGACGAGGCAGGCATTCGCGGCACGGTGGAGGTCGCGTCTGTCCGCGTCTCCGAGCCGAACCTCACCGGGCACCTGTTGGCCCCGGACTTCTTCGACGCCGAGCGGCATCCGAAACTCTCGTTCAACTCGGCGACGATCGCGGTGAGCGGCGATGAGCTCGTCGTCGACGGCGAGCTGACGCTGAAGGGCGTCACGAAGCCGGTTGCGATCAAGGGCACGGTCAGCGGGCCGGTGACGTCGTTCGACGGCAGCTCCCGCCTCGGCCTCGAGCTCGAGACGATCATTGACCGCACGGCGTACGGCCTCGACTGGAACGCGCCGCTCCCGACCGGCGGATTCGCCGTCGGCAACGATGTGAAGCTCCATGCCGAGCTCGAGCTCGTGCTGGCCGAGGAGGCATAGAGATGCAGATCCTGGGCATCGCAGGCAGCCTGCGCTCGGGCTCGGTCAATGCTCAACTCCTGCAGCTTTCTGCTGAGACCCTTCCAGGCGGCGTTGAACTCGTCGTCTGGGAGGGCTTGCGCGACATTCCTCCATTCGACGAGGACACGGAAGAGACGCCTTCGGTCGCGGTCGCAGGCCTCCTCTCTGCGGTCGCCGGCGCCGACGCAGTTCTGATCGCAACGCCGGAGTACAACGGCTCGATCCCGGGCACGCTCAAGAACGCGCTCGACTGGGGCTCCCGTCCCGGTGCCACGAACGCCTTCCGGGGAAAGCCTGTCGCGGTGATCGGGGCGAGCCCCGGGGCATTCGGAGGCGTGTGGGCGCACGAGGAGACCCGCAAGATTCTGGGCATCATGGGCGCACGTGTCGTCGGCGCCGGGTTCTCGCTCGGCAAGGCGTCCGATCGCCTCGCGGCGCCGGACAACGAGCTGCTCGGCCAGATACGAGAGGTCGTCGAAACCCTCGTCTCCGAGGTGACGGCGCGAACGCAGGCGGCCTGAGAGCTCGAATCATTCTGATTCGAGCTCTAACTCGCGATCAGTCCTCGGGCGGCGCCCATGGCTCGTAGACCCCTCCGGGAACCCCGCCGACGCAGATGAACGACAGCCCGTCCTCGCCTGCCTCGGGGTGTCTTTTCGCGTCGGGTGAAACGAGGACGTATCGACCCGGTTGCAGGTCGACGGTGTCGCCGTCGATCGTCAGCGTGCCCGAGCCGGCAATGCAGTAGTAGATCTCTTCCTGACCCGACTGCAGCTCGTCGTGTTCCGGGCCGACCTTGAAGGCCGGGTAGTCGATCTGGTTGAGACCGAACGCTGAACCGCCGAGCTCGTGCCGCACCATGCGGAACGTGCCCCAGATGACATTCATCTCGTCGGCGTCGAGAGCTTTGTAGGACATGGATCCTCCTCGTCCGTGGATCGTTGCCACCTTGCAGGGTGACGGATCGAGGCGCCGCTGTCTACATGCGGAAGATGCCGAAGCTCGTTTCCGGGACAGGAGCGTTCGCGGCAGCCGCGAGACCGAGTGCGAGAACGCGCCGCGTGTCGAGCGGATCGATGATCCCGTCGTCCCAGAGGCGCGCCGTCGAGAAGTACGGCGAGCCTTCCTGCTCGTAGGTCGCACGGATCTCCTCGGGATCGGTGTCTCCGACCATCGAGAGCACCGTTGCCGCCTGCTCTCCGCCCATCACCGAGATCCGTGCGTTCGGCCACATCCACATCTGACGGGGGCCGTAGGCGCGACCGCACATCGCGTAGTTGCCTGCGCCGAACGAGCCTCCGGTGACGACGGTGAACTTCGGCACATCGGCGCAGGCAACGGCCGTGACGAGCTTGGCTCCGTCGCGTGCGATTCCGCCTTCCTCTGCGTCCTTGCCGACCATGAAGCCCGTAATGTTCTGCAGGAAGACCAGTGGAATGCGACGCTTGCACGCGAGCTCGACGAAGTGCGCGCCTTTCTGTGCCGATTCGGCGAAGAGAACCCCGCGGTTCGCGAGGATCCCCACGGGATGACCCTCGATGCGCGCGAAGCCACACACGAGCGTGTCGCCGTAGAGCGCCTTGAACTCGTGGAAGCGGCTGCCGTCGACGATCCGAGCGATCACCTCGAGGGGGTCGAGCTCGTGCCGGTAGTGCTCGGGGACGATCCCGTACAGGTCTGCAGGGTCGACGGCCGGCGCCTCGGGCGTTGCCGTCTCCCAGGGCGGAGGAGCGGGATCCCCGAGGTAGCGCACGATCTGCCGTGCCAGCGCGAGTGCGTGCTCGTCCGAGACGGCGTAGTGGTCGGCGACGCCGGAGCGTCGCGTGTGCAGGCTCGCACCTCCGAGCTCCTCGGCGGTCACCTCCTCACCGGTCGCCGCCTTCACGAGCGGGGGGCCGCCGATGAAGATGGTGCCGGTGCCCTCGACGATCACGGTCTCGTCGCTCATCGCAGGGACATACGCGCCGCCGGCGGTGCACGAGCCCATGACGACGGCGATCTGCGGGATGTTCTGCGCTGACATCCGGGCCTGGTTGAAGAAGATTCGACCGAAGTGATCACGGTCGGGGAAGACGTCCGCCTGCAGGGGAAGGAACGCACCCCCCGAGTCCACGAGGTAGAGGCAGGGGAGGTGGTTTTGTGCCGCGACTTCCTGCGCCCGGAGGTGCTTCTTGACCGTGAGCGGGAAGTACGAGCCCCCCTTCACGGTCGCGTCATTCGCGACGACAACGCAGCAGCGCCCCTCGATCACCCCGATGCCGGTGACGACACCGGCCGCAGGTGCCTGGCCGTCGTACATCTCCCAGGCCGCGAGAGCGTTCAGCTCGAGAAAGGCCGTGCCGGAGTCAACCAGCCGGTCGATGCGCTCCCGTGCCGTCAACTTGCCGCGCGAGCGGTGGCGCTCGGTCGCCTTCTCGCCGCCGCCCGCGGCGACGAGCGCCGTTCGGTCGCGCAGCTCCGCGACGAGTGCGGACATGTGAGCGTCTCGAGTGGCGAAGCCGTCGGTCGAGCGTTCGACTCTGCTGGTCAGGATCGTCATGTTTCTGCTTCCTTCGCCGGGGTGCAGGCACGAGACTACGCACGGACTCAGACGTTCGCCATCTTCCGCGCACGTGTTCCCGCTGGGGGTGCGTGAGAACGGGTGGATTCCACGCTCATGATTGCCGCCCGGATAGACGGCAAGCATCATGTCGCTGCCGAGTTGCGCGCCGAGGTCGAGAAGGATGCACCACGACGATCGACAGGCCCTGGCTCGTCGTTGACAGAGGGCCGCGAAGCGGCCACGATGTTCGGATGGTCGAGTACGCGAGCATCGTCGCGGCGGTGGCGATCCTTGCGTCGTCTCTCGGTGGAACGCTCGGATCGGCACTCCCGGCGACGAACGTGACGGCAGCGGCGGCTGTGGCGAACGTCGCGGCGAAGCAGAAAGTGTCCGGCGCCGAAGCGCGCGCCGCCTACGCCAAGGCACCCTTCCGCCGGCCGGTACTCCGCTACCTCTACGCCGTGGGCTGGGTCGGCGCCGCCAAGGATCGTGCCTCCTGTCAGGCAGCCCTCCTCCTCGGCCCGAAGCCGAAAGACGCAGTCGCACAGTTCATCCGGCGTTCGCCGAAGGTGCTCACGCGACTACGCGCGGCGCATGTCACGGTGAGTCAGGCGGCCACGGCAATCGGACGCGGCACAGTCGACGGCTGCGCCTAGCACGGTGCCCGTCTGACGGGAGGACGCCATCCTTCGTGAGGCGACCGATGCCTCGGGGCTCGACGCAGGCTGACGTGGCTTCCACGGCGCCGAGGATGGTGGTCATTGCGCGCTCGGGCCTTCATCCGGAGCGTGTGTCAGCGGCGCATAGCCCGCGCAGCGACGAACGGGTTGGCGCGGGTACTTCTCTGCGAGCCGGTCGTTCTGGCAGAGAAGGTACGTCTGGTCGAGGCGCCCGGCCACGACGCGGACGAACGAGCATGTGTGGCAGAGAGACGGAGAGGCTCCGGCCGGGTGATAGACGGGTTCCGCGGACTCCAAGGCCCTGCAACCGTATCGGCCGGGTTCCCGGCTACCCGCAGGACCGAACACCGCGGAGCGGATCCGTGGATACCCGGATGGCGACCGTCCGGGTTGATGCAACGATGTAGCTGACGAAAGGAAGGAGGACAGGTCATGACGGTTCAGGGACTACTCGCCGAGATGGGCGACCGGATCGAGATCACCGGGCACGCCGTAGGTGACGCACCACGCACGGGGGAGATCATCGAGGTGCTTGGCGAACCCGGTCACGAGCACTATCGGGTGCGCTGGGAGGACGGCCACGAGTCGATCAACTTCCCCGGGGAGGATGCGGTCATCCGCCGGCCCAAGACCCGAGCCCCGCGCACGAGCTGACGCGGTCACTGTGGTCTGCGTCAACGCGGATTCCAGCGGATCTGAGCAGACGAGTAACGCTCACATCAAACAGGCGCAACCCCGCTCACCGTGCCGGATTGCGCCTGTTCTACCCAGCAGGGGCGGCAGGACTCGAACCTGCAACCCCCGGTTTTGGAGACCGGTGCTCTACCAATTGAGCCACGCCCCTGGGTTGCACGCACCAGTGTAGCCTCGGGATCGTGC
>JBKJVI010000182.1:0-27095 GCA_046590225.1 Gaiella sp.
CCTATATCACTGACCGACTCGCCCCGCTTCCACCGCTCCCACAACTCGCGACGCTCCCCAACCGTGAACAACCTCCGCCTCCTCGCCACCACACACCTCCAGCTCGACAGCCGACAGCCGACAGCCGACAGATGTTGCAACGACGGGTTGACGGCACCGGGGAAACAGCATTGTTGTGAGAGGCCGCACTACCCCAATCAACATGGAGTGCAGTGTCCCGCAACGATTATTTTGGGTCTAACGTTGCGGGACACTGCACTGGATTCGACGAAAGGACTCACCATGCAACGCCTCGGCTTCGTCGGGCTCGGCAATCTCGGGCGGCACCTCGCAGCGAGCCTGCTCGAGGCCGGATTCCCGCTGACCGTGAACGATCGCGACGAAGCGGCCGCCGGGTCGCTTGTCGATGCGGGCGCAGTCTGGGCCGCGTCCCCGAAGGAAGTGGCGGCCGCGTCCGACACCGTCTTCACCTGCCTCCCGACACCAAAAGTTGTCGAGGACGTTCTCTGTGGTGACAACGGAGTGCTCGAGGGCCTCGATGCGGGTGGTACGTGGATCGACTCGAGCACAAACGACCGCCACGAGCTCCTCCGTCTCGCGGAGGTCGCGGCGGCGCTCGGCGTCCGGACGCTCGAGGCACCGGTCACCGGTGGCGTTCATCTCGCTGCGTCCGGTCAGATCACGGTCATGGTCGGTGGCGACGCTGACATCTTCGCCGAGCACCTCCTGGCGTTCGAGGCGATCGGCGGCAAGGTCTTTTACATCGGGCCGCTCGGTAGCGCCTCGGTGATCAAGGTGATCACGAACATGCTCGCCTTCATCCACCTCGTCGCCGCGGGGGAGGCGTTGATGCTGGCGAAGCGGGGCGGTCTCGACCTCGCGCAGTCGTTCGAGGTGATCAAGGCGAGCTCGGGCACGAGCTTCGTCCACGAGACGGAGAGCCAGGTGATCCTGAACGGCAGCTACGACATCGGCTTCACGATGGACCTGGCCTGCAAGGACCTTGGCTTCGCGCACGAGCTCGGCGAGGAGTTCGGCGTGCCACTCGAGCTCGCCTCGCTCGTCGAGCAGACATTCATCAAGGCACGTGAGGAGTACGGCGGCTCGGCGTGGTCGCCGATGGTCGTGAAGCTGCTCGAGGATCAGGTCGGCACCGAGCTGCGGGCGCCCGGGTTTCCCGCACAAATAACAGCGTAAGTGCCAGGCTTCAGCCTGGCTCCTACTCAGATCTACGGCGGCCCGAAGAAGGGCGTCAAGTGGAGCTCGTCGCCGTCGTACGGGTGCGCCGCAGCAACGGCCTCGTCGAGCTCGACGCCAAGCCCGGGTGCCTTCGAGGGAATCACGTAGCCGTCTTCCCACTCGATCTGCGTCTTCAGGATCTCGGCGTGGAAGCCGCCCCAGTCCTTGATCCCTTCGAGCACGAGAAAGTTCGGGCTGCAGGCGCTGAGCTGGATGTTCGCGGCGCCGACGACCGGACCGCAGTAGAGGTGGGGTGCGATCTGGGCGTAGTGCGCCTCGGCCATGCCGGCGATCTTCTTCGCCTCGAGAAGGCCGCCGACGCGACCCAGGTTCAGCTGCAGGATCGCTGCGGCTCCGGTTTCGAGCACGCGTGAGAACTCGTACTTCGTCGTCAGCCGCTCACCGGTCGCAATGGGGATCGATGTGGCGCGCGCGACCTTCGCCATCTCCTCGGGGATCTCGGGTGGCGTCGGTTCCTCGAACCAGAGCGGGTCGTACTGCTCGAGGCGCTGTGCGAGGCGGATCGCGCCCGCAGGGGTGAACTGTCCGTGGGTGCCGAAGAGCAGATCGCAGCGATCACCGACGGCCGCGCGCACCTGGCGGACGTAGCGCTCGGAGCGCTCGAGCTCCTCGAGGCTCGGCTGCCGGGGATCGAAGGTCGAGTAGCCGCCGGCCGGATCGAACTTCAGGGCGGTGTGCCCGAGCGCCAGGTACTCCGCGGCGCGCTTGGCTGCAAGGTCGGCGTCGAAGTAGACGTTCGTGGTGTCGCTCGGCTCGGGATAGAGGTACGTGTAGCCGCGGAGCCGCTCGTGCACGAGCCCTCCGAGCAGCTCGTAGACGGGCTTCTCGACGGCCTTGCCGACGATGTCCCAGCACGCCATCTCGATCCCGCTCAGCACGCCGACGAGCGATATGTCGGGGCGCCCCGAGTAGCCCTGGCCGTAGACGTCGCGCCAGAGTCGCTCGATCCTGAATGGATCGGCGCCGATCACGTGGCGGCTACAGACGTCCTCGATCATCTGCGTGACGACGTGGGGACCGAAGGTGGCCGTGTACACCTCGCCGATGCCCTCGATCCCGTCGTCGGTCGTCAGCTTGAGGAAGATGAAGTACTTCCCACCGAAACCGGGCGGCGGATTGCCGACGACGAACGTTTCGAGTTCGGAGATCCTCATCGTGGTGGGACGTTGTACCAAATACGGAACACTCGCGACGTGACGTCGCAGGGCTAGCGTCGGTAACGCTCGGGCCATCATCCGCGCGTGGCGTCCTACGATGAGCCTGTTAATCGGCTCGTATGACGCGCATTACTTCCTCGGCGAAGAGCGTCATCGACGACAGCACGAGTTCGTGCGAGAGGCCACCTTGCGCCGTCGCCGCAACGAAGTGCCCGAGGCCGGGGATGGAGTCGAGTTCCCGCAGGAATGAGACCGCTTCCGCCGGGCCCGTCACGAGTTGCGTGCCCAGGGCATCGGCGCGGTCGGCGAACGCCGCGGGCGTCGCTGCGATTGGCGGTCGGCGTCCCGCCGCGGACATCAGCTGGTGCATTCTGAAGGCGGGCTCGAGGAAGTCGGAGCGAGCCTGGGCCCGCGTCGGTGCGATGTAGGTGTCGAAGGTCGAAAGCGGGAACTCCATGCGCACGGGCTCGTGGCCGCGGCCCTCGAGCATCGCCCGCATCGCGAGCACGTTTCGCGTGTAGTCGGCCAAGTCTCCTCCGGAGGGCGACGTCGCGATCCGGAGGCCGTGGCCGGCGGCAAGCTCGGCTGATTCGAGACTGTTTGCGGCAACCCAGATCGGGACCGGAGACTGGAGGGGCTGCGGAAACGTCGCCAGCCCCTCGGGCTGCGGGCCGTCACCCCACAGGCGACGTACGGTCTCGAGGCTCTCCCAGAACGTCGCTTTGCTCGTGTCGGGATCGACGCCGTGCAGCGCGAGCTCGGAGGCGAGATTCCCGCGGCCGACGCCGAGCTCGAGGCGTCCGCCGCTCAGGACGTCGACGAGCGCGTAGCTCTCGGCGATGTGGATAGGCCGGTGATAGGGCAAGATTGCCGCCATCGAGCCGAGACGGACACGGGTCGTCTTCATCGCGATCGCGGCGAGGAGCACGGCTGGCGACCCGATGACGCCGAACGCGGAGTGGTGCTCGGTGACCCAGACCGAGTCGTAGCCCAGTTCGTCTGCAGCGATGGCCTGCTCGAGCAATTCGGCGAAGTCCCGCGTGTAGTCGCCGCTCACGTTCGGTGCGATCAAGAGGATTCCGAACTTCATCAGGGTCAGACCGGCGCGATTGCCGGGCAGCGGGCCGGCGCGTCTTCGAATACCCAGGCGTAGTACGACGCGAGTTGCTCGGCCAGTGGGCGCGGCTCCCAGTCGAACTCGCTGCGCACGCGTTCGATTGCGTAGGCGTTCCAACGCGCGCGCCGCAGGGCCGGATCATGGTCGATGTCGGCGCTCTCTCCGTCGGCGACCACCGTACGGCGGAGCGACGGGTGGATGGCGGCTACGAGGTCGAGCAGGTCCGAGATGCTCGTCAGCTCGCCAGCAGCGACGTTGTAGCACGTGTGCCGAGGCTCGACCGCGCCGAGGAGTGAGCAAAGCGCCTGCGAGATGTCTTCAGAGCTGAGGAAGTCGCCGACCGCCGACAGCGATCGTCGGGTGACCCTGACCGGCCGGCCATCGATGATCGCCCGTGCGATCGCGTAAGGAGGCGACATGAGCGTCCGGCTCGACGTGACTCGCTCCATCGGGCCGAAAACCCAGCTCAGCCGCACCGCGCGCACGTCGAGGCCGAAGAGGGCGCCATAGCGGTACGCGATCAGTTCCGACGTGTACTTGGAGATCGCATAGAGCTCCGGTGGATTGAACGGGCCTGTCTCCGGTTGTGGGTCATCGGGGCTGTCCGCCGTCGCATCGCCGTACACGCCACCGCTACTGAGGTAGAGAAAACGTTCGAGCGAGGGGAGTTGCCGCGCCCACTCGAGAACGTTCGTCGTACCGACGATGTTCACGTTGACGAATCGTGTCGGGTCGTCGATCTCCCATTGCGGCACGTGCGCGACCATGGCGGTGTGTGCCACGTGCGTGATCAGTTCCTTCCCGGGCACGTCGAAGAGTGACCGAGGGCTCGTGATGTCACCCAGGTGAACCGTGACACGATCGGCGAACGGGGCGAACAGCGCGTGCGCGAGGGCGTCTGCGGAGCGGTCGAACACGATGACGCGGGTGTCGGTGTCGTTCTCGAGCAGCCGTCTGACGAGATTGCTCCCGACGAAGCCGGCGCCTCCCGTGACGAGCACGACGGGTTGCTTCATGTCGCGTGTCCTTTGGCCCCCGAGTCGGGCCCGCGGTGGTCCGGCGACAGCATGCCCCGGATGAGTTGCAGACCGCCCCTCGCGTCGGTCTCGACGGCCCACAGGGTGCTCGTTCGCTCCGAGACGTTGATGTCGACGGCCCTCGCCGCCGTGACATAGAGCGTTGACCCGTCGAAGGCACAGTTTGTAGCGTATTCGCCCAGTTCGATGTGACTTTGGACATCGCCGGTGGCCGGGATGATCGTCACGCCTCCCGAGACGGTCGTGCAGACGAACGCGCGGCCGTCGGCCGCGAAGGCCATCCCGTAGGGGAACGAGCCGGTCGTACTGCCGGAGAGGGACGAGATCATCATGACCTTCACATCATATCTGGTATATGTTCGACCAGATATCTGGTATATGTTCCCTCAGTGATCGATTGTGACATCCACCATGTGATCGCGGATCAGGCCGACTTTCTGTCGTACATGGATCCGGCTCAGCGGGAGTGGTTCCAGACGCGCGGGGATCTCGGTCTGCCGGGATACCCCTGGAGTCACCCCTTCGGTTTTGCGAATGACGAGGGTCTCTTGGAGCCCGGGTATGCGCCTGGCGCGCTGGAGCGGATCTCGCGGGAGGCACTCGACGCCTATGGCGCCGACATCGGGATCCTCCACGCAAACGATGCATCGACAGTATCGTTGATGGCCAGCCCCTATCGTGCCGCCGCCTTCGCGCGTGCGCATAACGACTGGGTGCGGGAGCAGTGGCTCGACGGTGAGCCGCGCCTGCGGGGATCGATCCTCTGTCCGGCCCAGGATCCATTGGCGGCTGCGCGCGAGATCCAGCGAGCTGCGGGGACGGATGACCGGTTCGTGGAGGTGCTGCTCTGCGCGGGATCCGAACGCCCCTACGGTGAGCCGCGCTATCTGCCGATCTTCGAGGCGGCGGCCGAGTGTGGGCTGCAGGTCGCGATCCACACGAGCGGCGAGGGCATGGGAATCGCCGCTCCCGGGGGTGGAGTCGGGCCCCACACGTTCTACATCGAGTGGCATACGGTCGGCTCTGCGAGCAGCGTGATGTCGCATCTCGTGTCGCTCATCTGCAACGGCATCTTCGAGCGCCTGCCGACCTTGAAAGTCATGCTGCTCGAGGGCGGCGTCGCCTGGCTCCCGGGTCTCCTGTGGCGCCTGGACACGAACTGGCGCGCTTTGCGGGCGGAGGTGCCCTGGCTCGAGCGAAGCCCCAGCGAGATCATGCGCGATCATGTGCGCTTTTCGACCCAGCCACTCGAGCATACGGACGGCCACGATTCGTTGCTCTTCGAGATGCTCGAGGCCGCGGGTGCTCCGGACATCCTCTGCTTCGCGTCCGACTATCCTCACTGGGACTGGGACGATCCGAAGTTCGTCATCAATAGGCTGCCCAAGGCGTGGCGCGACAAGGTTATGCACGAGAACGCCGCGGCCTTCTACGGGGACAAGCTGGGGCTCGTCACAGCATGAGGGAGTGGCACGACGTCGTCTCTCTCGAGAGGGTGATACGAGACGGACGAGCCATCGTCCGTGTCGGCGGACGTGAGATCGGAGTTCTCGTCGACCCGAGCGACGGCAGTCTCAAGGCGCTGCGTAATCGGTGCCCGCACGTCGGGTCTCCCCTCTGTCTCGGAACCCTGCGGACGCGGGAGAGCGGCACGCCAGGTGCGTACTCCCTCGAGGAGGGGAAGGTGCTCCGTTGCCCACACCATGGTTGGGAGTTCGACCTCGTCACAGGTTTCTGCCTCGACGATCCCGGCATGCGCGTGGCCGTCTACGACGTGAAGGTTCTTGATGGACGGGTGCATGTGCTGGCGTGAACGACGCGTCGGATGACGCGGAAAGGCGACGATGCGATCTGGCTCAGCCGTGCGATCGAGCTTGCGGTAGAGAACGCGGGAGCAGGCGGGCGTCCGTTTGGAGCCGTTGTCGCTCTCGACGGTCGGGTTGTGGGCGAGGGGGTCAACCGATACGTTGCTGACAGCGACCCGACGGCACATGCGGAGCTCGTCGCGCTACGGGCCGCAGCGGGAACGCTTGCGACACCCGATCTCACCGGCGCAATTCTGGCTGCGAGCACCGAGCCTTGCCTGATGTGCCAGGCGGCTGCACTGCTCGCGGGCGTCGCGCGCATCGTCTTTGCAACGACCGAGCTGGAGGCCGCACTGCGCGGCTATGACGCGCGCGAGCTCCTGGCTGACCTTTGGCGTCCGTTCCCGGAGCGGAAGGTGATGACCGTCACCTGGCTTCCCATCGACGCCGAGGCGCTGCCCTACGAGACTACGCCCAACCGCGGTTCAGGCGATCGGGCGAGCTAGGGCCACGCGGCCGCTCGTCGTCCACGCGCGGGCGCTGCGAGAGCGAATCCATACCGCCTGGATTAGATTGCTGGCGGGCTTGTACAGCACTGCTCTGGTTCGCACAAGATCGCGGGATCTTGCGCCGATACTCCTGCGTGGAGTGTGCCTGCTGCGGCCATCTCGGGCGTCGTCTCGACGGGCGCTAGGCTGATTGCGCTCACGAGGCTTGCGCCGAGCACGAGGATGCTGCCGGCGATCTGCTGCGGGCCGAGGCCCTCGCCGAGGAGGATCGCGGCGTAGCAGGCAGAGGAGATCGGCTCGAGCATCGAGATCATCGACGCGTTGACCGGCGCCACGCGACTCAATCCGGCAATCAGCGCGGCGACCGGAATCGTGGAACCGAGGACGACGAGCAACGCCAACCAGACCCACCCGATTGCCGCGACATCGAGGCGCGCGTGGTCGCGCGCGACGAACCATGCAACGTAGACGATCGCCATCCCGGTGAAGTAACTCGCGCCGAGCTTGAGTGCCGATTCGCCCTGCACCAGGCGATGGGAGACGAAGAAGAAGATCGCGTATAGAACGCCGGCCGCGAGCGCGAAACCGTACCCGATCAGCGAGCCGCCGGGATGCTCACCGACCCCGACGACCATGGCAACGCCAACGACTGACGCTAACAGGCTCGCCAGAACGAGAGGGCGCGGCACCCGACGCCCCGCCAGGCTCGACGCCACCAGCACCAATACCGGGTAGGTGTAGAACAGCGCAAGCGCGATGGCAACCGGGATGCGCTCAAACGCCAGGAAGAGCAGCGCCGTCTGGAGTGAGAGAAAGACTGCACCGAAGAAGCCCGCACGCAACGAGGCTCGGCCCGGCCGGCCGAAGAACCGCTGACCGCTTCGGCGCGCCAGCGCCGCGCAGGCAGCAGTCAAGATCAGCGCACTGAAAACAGATCGCAGCGCCAACAAACTGGCAACGTCGAAGCCTGCGTCAAACGCTTCGCGAGCGAGCACCCCGACCGTCCCAAACAGCAGCGCCGACAGCGCGACCAGCGCGGCACCGACCGATGACCGACTACGCACTAGACTCCTGTCTCCTATCCGCTACAGCGCCTGCTGCACGTCACGAGGCGCGCACGACGAGACCCAGTGAGCCATCTCGGTTCCGCGGGGAGTGTCAGATTTTCGGTGCTCGGTCTCAAGGGGTCATTGCAATGAGCAGGTCGAAGGCTTCGGGTAGTTTCATCGATTCGAGTGTTTGTCGAGGTTGTCCGTTCAGCTGGTCGGCGACGGCATCGCGAGCTTCCGGATCGTCCGCAGTCCCGCTGCCGATCGTGGACTGAGCGTGCTCGGCCATCTTTTTGCCCTGGTCCGAGGTCATCGATCGGCGCAACCGCTCAGGCAGCCGCTGGGTGCTGCCAACGCGTGCGTTGCGGACAGAATCAGCGGTTGCCGGTCAGTCCACTGGGTAGCCGCGCGGCGCGAGTCGTCCACGCCCCGGCGCTGCGACCAGGGTGCGATCCTCGACCAGTACCTCGCCACGGCTGATCGTCGTCACAGGGAGGCCGCGAACCTTCATGCCGTCGTAGGTGGAGTAATCGATATCCGAGTGAAGAACCTCATGTGACAAGGTCAGCTCGCGCTCCGGGTCGAAGACCACCAGATCGGCGTCGTAGCCGACCTCGATGCGCCCCTTTGTCGGTAGGCCGCAGACGACAGCGGGGCGCGTGCAGCAGGCGTCCACCCAGCGGTTGAGCGAGATTCGCCCTTCGAGGACACCGAAGGTGTGGAAGAGCGGCAGGCGCACTTCGATTCCGCTCGTTCCTGGCGGCGTGTAGAGCCGACCATCGGCGTCGAGCGCGCGACGCCTTGGCCCGTGATCGGTCGAGATCACGTCGAGCGTCCCATCGGCGAGCGCCGCCCACAACGCTTCCTGATGCTCGCGTGTGCGCAGTGGCGGGCTGAATCTGAGTGCCGTGCCGCTGAGCGGATCGTAGATGTCGTCGTCGCTGAGAAGAATGTATTGCGTGCAGACCTCGCCGTAGACCTCCTGTCCGCGTGCTCGGGCTGCCCGCAGCTCTCGCAGCGCCTCTGACGCGGTCATGTGGAAGATCAGCGCTCGCGCACCGGCTACCTTGGCAAGCGCGAGCGCGCGATGCGTGGCCTCGCCCTCGAGCTCCGCGGGGCGCGCGCTCAGATGCCATTCCGGTCCGGTGCGGTCAGCGAGACGGTTCTGGCGCTCGAGTTCCTCGATCACCTGCTGGTGCTCGGCGTGGACGATCGCGAGCCCACCGCAGGAGGCGACCGCCTGCATCGCCGCGAAGATGATGTCGTCCGGCAGCGCATAGGTGTCGTAATTCATGAAGAACTTGAAGCTGGGGAAGCCGCGTCCAGCGATATCCGGGATCTCGGCGACCCGCTCGAGCGACGCCTCGCGGAGGTTGACGTGCACGCTGTAGTCGATCAAGGACGACGACTCCGCCTCGGCGAGGCGGCTGTCGAGGCCGTCGCTCAACGAGGTTCCCACTTCGACCTGTGCCTGATCGACCATCGTCGTCACGCCGCCGAATGCTGCGGCGATCGTGCCAGTCGCGAAGGTGTCGTCGTAGACGTCGTGAGCCCGATTCGTCCGCATGTGAACGTGCCCGTCGATCGCGCCGGGGAGAACGTACATTCCCGTTGCGTCGATCTCGCGCGCGCCTCTGAGGTGGTCTCCGATCGCAGCGATCTTCTCGCCGCGCACTCCGACATCGGCAGAAACGCTGCGGTCGGACGTGATTATCGTCCCCCCGCGCACAACGAGATCGTATGTCACTCCTGCATCATATACGACATATGGTCGAGCGGCCGTACTAGCCGGCGGTCCAGCCTCCGTCGAGGGTCAGGATCGCGCCGTTCACGAACTCTGCCTCGAGCAGGTAGCCGATCGCCTCGGCGACCTCCGTTGTCGTGCCGGGACGGCCGGCGAGCAGTCTTCCGTGCGTCCGCGCGTGCTCGCGCTGAGCAGAGTCCGTCTGTGACTCGCTGGCCTGGAACAACGGTGTCTCGATCGGTCCCGGGCACACGCAGTTTGCCCGGATCCTGTCGCCGGCGTGATCGACGGCGAGGCAGCGCGTGAGGCCGATTACACCCGCTTTCGAGGCACAGTAGGCGGGGCTCGCGAGGCACCCAACAAGCCCGTACTGCGAGCTGACATTGACGATCGAGCCTCCGCCCGCCGCACGGAGCAGTGGAATGACGGCACGGCAGACATGGAAGACTCCCGTGAGGTTTACCCCCACCGTTTGGTTCCATTCCTCGAGCGCCGTTTCCACGACATCTCCCGTGTATCCGCCGATGCCTGCGACGTTTACCGCCGCGTCGAGCCCCCCGAACTCGGCAGCGACGGCCCCGATTGCGGCCTTCACGTCGTCGAATGACGCTACGTCAGCCTCGAGACCGACGGTTGTCGCGCCCCGCGACCGAAGCTCGTCGATCGTCCGACCGAGGCCGGCCCCGTTCCGATCGAGCCCGGCAACCGCTGCACCCCTCGCTGTCAGGTACTCACAGAGAGCGCGACCGATCCCCGAGCCGGCGCCGGTGACGAGGATACGGCTGCCTGCGATCATCCCGCGATGCCCGTCAACGGCTCGACAGGAACGGTGTTGCCGCTCACGAGCGCGTGCTCGCAGGCAACGACCACCGCCAGCGTGCTTGCTGCCTCCCGCGGAGAGCAGATAACGCCGTCTGGATCGTGTCTGCGCGCTGCGTCGACAAAGCGAATCAGCCCGATGGCGAAGGGATGCTCGGCGGCACGATCGGGGAGGTCTGGCTCGCCGGAGTCGCGGCGCAGCGAGAAGACGGGGTCGAGGTCGAGCTCGTACATCGACGTTGAGCCGAATGCTGTCAGCCGGTGACGGCTCGGGTACGTCTCGGGCACCCAGAGGACATGGACTATCCCGAGGGCGCCCGATGCGAAGTGGAGCGTCATCGCCACGCCTGTCTCGGTCCCCGTGGCCAGGTCCGAAGCGTGGCCAAGCCCCTGGGTGACGAGTCTGCTCCCCGCGGCTTGCACAGAGACGATCTCCCCGCCGACCGCGCGCTGAAGGTCGATGTGGTGGCTGCCACGCTCGGAAATCAGCCCGCCGGAGAGTGCCGCGTTCGAAAACCAGCTCCGTGCTTGCGTGATGCCTATGCCCTCGCTGACGATCTGTCTCACACCCTCAGCCTCCAGCGCTGCGGCGAGCGAATCGAGAGCCGAGATTGCACGCCACTGGTACCCGACCGCGCAGACCGCTCCAGCCGCTTCGGCGGCCGCAGCGATCACGGTCGCATCCTCCAGTGAGCGGGAGATCGGCTTCTCCAAGAAGACGGCGAGCCCCGCTTCGATTGCCTCAACGGCTGCCTCGCAGTGCGCCCCCGGCGGAGTGGCAACGACGACTGCGTCGAGCGCCTCTGCGGCGATCAACAAACCCGCCGTCGCGTGGTGGGTCGCCCCGTACCGGGCTGCGAGCTCCTCCGCTCGCGTCACGTCCGGGTCGGCGAACCCGGCGATCGTGACCCCGTCCAGGCGGGCGAGCGTCTTGCTGTGCTCGTTCGCTGCCCAGCCTGCTCCGACGATCCCTACGCGCACGGCGTCAGCTCGCGCTCCAGCCGCCGTCGACCATCAGGTTGGCGCCTGTGATGTATGTGGCTTCGTCGCTCGCGAGGAACAGCGCGGCGCGGGCGACATCGGCCGGCGTTCCCAGGCGAGGCAGGGGCGTCCGCGAACGCCAGTATTCTGTCCACTCTGGCTCGTTCTCGCGCCCTCCCTTGCCCGTCTCGATCTTGCCGGGCGCGACCGCGTTGCAGATGATTCCGTCGGCGGCGTAATCCGTTGCGATCTGACGGGTGATATAGACGATGGCGCTCTTCGAGGTGCCGTAGGCGATGTCCCTGGGTGCCGCGATCATTCCGTGCTGCGACGAGATGTTGACAATGCGTCCTCTGACTCCCTCGCGCAGTTCCTGCCGAAGCATCTGCGTGACGACGGCCTTCGTCAGCAGGAAGACCCCGGTCACGTTGACGGCGAAGACTCGATTCCACTCGTCCTCGGTCGTCTCGAGGAGCGGCTTGCCGACGTACGTCGCCGCGTTGTTGACGAGGATGTCAATGCGGCCGTGCTCGTGCAGCACGGAAGTGGCGAGCGCGGTTATGTCGGCCGAGACGCCCAGGTCTACCCGCACGAACGTCGCCGTGCCGCCTGCGTCCGCGATCAGTTGCTGCGTTGGAACGCCGCCTTCGACTGCGTCCGGAGTCTGGTCGCCGATCACGACAGTCGCACCCTCGGCCGCGAAAAGCCTGCAGATCGCGCGGCCGATCCCGGAGCTTCCGCCCGTCACGATCGCGACGCGCCGGGACAGGCGGCCGGTACCGCTCCCCATTGAGCCCTCCGTCATCCGGGAGGGTGCTCATCGAGCCAGTGCTGCGCAATATCAAGGCGTCGCATGAAGCAGGCACCGTCTTTGTTGAGGACGTACTCGATGAAATCCCGGACGGCAGTGGCGCGGTTGGCCTGGCCGCTCCACCGCGCGTGCAGACCGACCGACATGGTCCGTCCGCCATACCCCTTGGCAGCCTCGTCGACCATGAAATCGAGCGCGAGCTTGAGGTTCTCGAAGAAGTGTCTCGGCGTGGCAAAGGTCGGTGCGATCAGATATCGGACATCGTTGTGTACCTTGGTGTACGGCACGACGAGAAACGGCTTGCCGAGGGTCGTGACGTAGTAGGGCAGCTCGTCGTTCGTCGAGTCGGAGTCGTAGAGAAATCCCCCGTCCTCCACCAGAAGCTCGCGCGTGTTAACGCTCGGGAACGACCGCACGACCCATCCCTTGACGCGCTGGCCGGTCGTGCGCTCGATCGAGGCTATCGCGAGCTGCATGTACGCCTTTTCCTCGTTGCGTGTCATCCTCGAGTCTTCGGTCCAGCGGTACCCGTGGCCGATGACGTCGTGGGTGCGCTCACGGATCCAGCCACAGAACTCGGGGTTTCGCTCGAGCGCAACCGCCGGGGCGTCGATCGAGACGTCGATTCCATACTCGTCGAACATGCGCACGAGCCGCCAGACCCCAACGCGGCTGCCGTACTCCATGTGCATCTCGGTGCCGAGGTCGCGGATCTCCGGCGGGATCTGGTACGAGTACTCGCCCCACGTGTCGTTGAACTCGTCGCCGTCGAGAAGCGAATACTCGGCCCCTTCCTCGTAGTTGAGGACGAGGTTGACGGCAACGGCCGACCCGTCCGGCCAGCGAGGGTCTGGTGTGGTGCGGCCGTACCCGACGAAGTCGCGGACAGGTCCCGCATGCGCCTTGAAGGGGATGGTGTTCACGGATGAGGCTCCTGGTCTAGTGGTGTGGACATCGGGTCAGCGGATTGCTGTGGCCCATCGAGAACATCGGCCAAGGCTTCGAGGACGTAGTCCTTGACCCGGAGCAGGTGAGCCCGCATCTCTGCGGCGGCGGCGGCGGCGTCACCTGCCTGGATAGCGTCAGCGGCCGCGACGTGTCCCTTGGCGCACTCGACCGACGCCCCGGCGTGCGGAAGGTCGCGCGTGCGAAGTGTCGCGATCAGCGCGCATGCGTCATCGAGCAGATGCATCAGACGCGGATTTGCTGTCGTCTTCGCGATCCGCTCGTGGAACACCGAGTCCCAGTGGCTGAATACGTTGCGGTCGCCTGCTTCCGCTCCCCGGAGCGATTCGGCCGCGGCCGAAGCGATAGCCCTTCGCTCCGCGTCGGTGGCCCGCTCTGCGGCCGCGCGCGCTGTGAACGCCTCCAGCGCCTCGCGAATCTCGAAGGCCTGCTCGATCGCAGAACGGGACGGCGCGATGACTCTGCCGCCGCGTCGCCCGTCGTCCTCGATCAGGCCGATCTGCCTGAGCCGGAGGAGCGCCTCGCGCACGGGCGTCTTGCTCACGTTCAGGTGCTTGGCCAGGCCGGCTTCGGTCACCCGTAGGCCCGGTGGGAGTGACTTGTCGAGGATCGCTGCCCTGACCTCGTCGAACACGAGGTCGACGAGATTGGACGCGCGGAGCTCGCTGAGGTTTGCGTCGCGGAGATCCGCTTGTCCGCGAGGGGACGCGACGACGTCTGGGGAGTTTGCGCTCACGGCAGCGTCCAGCTTAGCATATCCCGTATATGATGCACGACGAACCCAGCAATGGGCCTGATCGAAAGAACCTGGCCCAGATTGAGAGGAGAGGAGCGCAGTGAGTCGGGCGGGCGCAGTAGACGCGGTTCGCGCGAGCCATTCTCGTGACACCCACGATGACCCAATTTTCGTGACACCCAACAGACGGGCGATTGGGATGGCCTCGCTCGCTGCGGGGATCTCCTATGCCAATGTGGCCATAGGGCTGCCGCTCCTCGTTCTCGCAGAGGGGAGGACGGCCTTCTTCGCGAGCTCGTTGATCGCGCTCAACACGATCTCGATTGCTCTGGGCGCCTTGATTGCGCTTGTTCTTCGCCGGACGGAGCGCGCAGTTACGGTCGGCCTGAGCCTGATCGCGGTTGGGGAGGTGGGCCTTGCGCTCCCGCCGTCGAACGCGACAACGCCGGCCGCCGCCATGCTTCAAGGTGTCGGCCATGGATTGTTCTGGGTAGGCGTGCAAGCGGCCCTCGGGCGGCGCTCGGGTCGGCGCGGATCGGAGCGGGCGTTCGTGTCCCAGTACTCGATGTACGTCACGGGAACGATCGCCGGGGCTGTCGTCACGGGGCTGGGTGTGGCGGCCTTTCGTGCCGTTGGCGTCGACCGGTTGACGAGCATCTCCCTGACGTTCCTGTTCGGCGCTGCCGCGGTGCTTGTGGCCTTGCCGAGCGTTCGCAGCTGGCTTCGAGACTCGAGCACCTCGGTATCTGCGAGGCCGCGGCTGGCGATCACGGCAGGGTTCGCGCTGCAGACGCCGGATCTCTTTCTGGTCGGCGCGATGGGGATGCTCGTGAGTCTTGCTCCGGTCGTCATGTCCGAAGTCTTCCTGCTGAGCCCGCTCGTAATCGGGCTCGTGGCGGCATTGACGTCGTTGTCCAAGATCGCCGGCGCCTTCGTCGCCGGCCTGATCGCGGCCGCTACGGGAGCACGGCTGACGGTCGGGATCATGCTGACGGCGAGTGCCGCGGGCTCGGCCCTGCTCGTTGGAGCGCACCAGGCTCTGCTGTACATCGTGCTGACGATCGTTGCCGTGTTCTTCGGTATCGGAGCCTGGCCCATCATCGTCGATGGCGCCCTGGCACGGATCCGACCCGGCGATCGGGCGAAGGTCACGATTGCCTGGAACATCCGCGAGTACACGGCGATCGCCTTGACAACCGTCCTCGGTGGCTATCTGCTCGACGCGTTCACCCGCCCTGCTTTCCTGCTCGCTCTCGCGGCGGCCCTACTCGGCTGCGCCGGGATCAGCGCTTCCATCGTGCTTCGCGCTCCTACCCATCCGCCGGCAGAGCAACGCGACGCGGCCCTCGATCCGGCCCCGTCCGAGATCGGCTCAACAAGGATCCACCGTGTTGCGCGGGCGTTACATCTCGTTCAAGAGAGCGTCGTCGAGTCTTGATGACTGGTGCTCTCGTCGGTGAGGGACGTCGTAGACGACCGGAGTGACGACGCGGTCGCTGTCGCAGTTCGAGCGGGATCCTGCCAGGCTTGTGCGGTCTCCGGAAGAGGACGAACGCATCCACAGCTGACGGAGCAGGGAAGACCTGATCGACAACGACCGCGTGGTCGATCGACTCCACGCAGTGCCGTCGCGATCGTGGACCGGACGCGTGGCGCCCGCTTGACTTTCCAGAGCGAACATGACATATATCGTATCCGCTTGAACCCGCACGCGCCAACTGTCCTGTCTCGCACGCCCTGCTTGGTCTGCCCTAACTTCCCGCAGGGAATGCGCGTCGAAGCTTGCACGGTGCAATCCATTATCCTGGGTCATGCTGCGTGCCCACGGCAATGCGTTCGGTCAGGTAATGCGTTCGGTCAGGTGTAGTGTCCCACTTCAGAAGTCCATAGGAGCGAGGGAGGATCGAGATGAACTTTGACGAGATGCGTCGGCTCGATGAGTATCGGTTGGGTCAGGCGGGAGTTGTCGAGAACGACCTCATCGACGAGTTCGCAAGCGGCGAGCTCGACCGGCGAGGGTTCCTTCAGAAGGCCACCGTGCTCGGATTGTCGATGGGGGTCATCGGCTCCGCTCTTGCGGCCTACGATGTGCCGCTCGCGTTCGCCGCGCAGTCGCGGGGCCAGGTGGGAGGTCGCCTGCGGCTCGCCGTGCTGCCGCCGCCGGCCAAGGATCTCGAGCCGTACAAGCTGGCGGACACCGGGGGCCTCGTGACCGACGGCATCGCCGGCGAGTTTCTCAACCGCTCGACGAAGAACCTGACGGTCATTCCCGAGCTTGCCCTCAGCTGGGCACCCAACGCGACGGCGACCGTGTGGACGTACAAGCTGCGGCCCAACGTCAAGTTCCAGAGTGGCCAGTCGTTCGGGGCCGAGGATGTCGTCGCGTCGTACGAGCGGCTCGTCAGCGCGGATTCGGGCGCGCTCTCCGCCTACAAGGGTGTCCTCTCGTCCGGCGGGATCAAGGCCATCAACAACTTGACGGTGCAGTTCACGCTCGACGCGCCAACGGCGAGCTTCCCGTACCTGACGTGTTCGTCGACGTATCAGGCGATCATCTTGCCGAAGGACTACAAGGTTGGGACGTTCGACAAGACGCCGCAGGCGACAGGTGCGTTCCGCCTCGTGTCGTATTCCCCAGGCGTCGGTGCGAAGTTCGACCGGAACCCGACCTGGTGGGGAGGAAAGGCGCAGCTCGACGGGGTCGACATCACCTACTACACAGACGTCGCGGCTCAGATCTCCGCGCTGCTCGGTGGCCAGGTAGACATGTTGAACGAGGTTCAGTTCGCGAACGCTCGCGCACTGTTCAACAACTCGAATGTTCAGATCTTCGCAGTCCGGGGAGCGCAGAACCGCACCGTGGGCCTGCGCGGTAACCTCAACAATCCGCTCAAGGACCGGCGGGTTCGGCAAGCGATCGCACTCACGATTGACCGTCCGGCGACCGTCAAGACCCTCTTCAACAAGTACGCCGACGTCGGGAACGATTCGCCGTTCGCCCCCGTCTTCCCCTCGACGAACAAGACCGTTCCGCAGCGCAAGAAGAACATTCCGCTCGCGAAGAAGCTGCTCGCACAGGCGGGCCACGCACGAGGGTTCTCGGTTCCGTTCATCGTGCAGAAGAACGGCGAGATGCCGCAGTTGGCCCAGATCATGCAGCGATCGGCGAAGGCGATCGGGGTCAACCTGGCTCTGCAACTCCAGACCGACGCTCAGTTCTTCGCCGGTACCCAGTGGTCGGCGCCGTGCTCGTACGGCAATACGCCATGGCTCAACGGCGCGATGACCCTGACCGGCTGGGGCGGACGCTCGGTGCCGAACGTCTACCTCTCGTCTGAGGTCAAGTCGTGCAGCATCTGGAACGAAGCGCAGTACAAGAACAAAGCGCTCGACAAGGTGATCGACAAGTATCTGGGAGCCATCGCTCTCTCCGATCAGCGGAAGTACGCTGGTCAGATCCAGCGGACGCTCTTGAACGACACGCCGTTCATCTTCCCGTACTTCTTCAACTCGCTCGCTGCTGGATCGAAGAAGGTCAGGGGCTATAACCACGACGCCTCTGCGCTCGTGTATCTGAGCCGCACCTCGCTCGCCTAGAGTCACTTCACTCCGGGTGTCGGGTCAAGACGACCCGACACCCGGAACCCTGATCTCCGAACCGGGAGCGAGCGATCACCAGGTTCCTTCTCAAGCGGTTTGGTTTGGCGCTGATCACGTTGTTTCTTCTGAGCGTGGTCGTCTTCGTCATGGCCCAGCTTCTGCCGGGTGACGTCGGCCGCAACGTTCTCGGGCCGTTCGCCTCGCAGGAGCAGGTCGACCGTCTCAACGACGCCCTTGGAGTCAACCGTCCACTGGTGGTGCAGTATTGGGACTGGATCAGTCACTTCTTGCGCGGTGACCTTGGGACATCGCTGCAATACCAAATCCCCGTCTCGGATCTGCTCGGGCCGGCGCTCGCCAACTCGCTCAAGCTCGCCGCGGTAGCGTTTGTCCTCGTCGTGCCGCTGAGCATTCTCGGTGGAACGATCGCCGGTCTCAAGCGCGGCGGGATCATCGACCGCGTCATCACCGTGGGCGGGCTGTCACTGACCGCCGTCCCCGAGTTCGTGACGGCGATCGTCCTGATCCTGATCTTCGGCGTCACCCTCGGGTGGCTTCCGGTCACCGCCACGGCGCCCGAAGGCGCGAGTATTCCGACGCAGCTCGAGTACCTCCTCCTGCCAAGTTTTGCGCTCGTCGCCGTCTTGTTCGGCTATATCGCCCGGATCACACGCTCCAGCGTGATGGAGTCCGTCGACGCCGACTACACCCGCACCGCCTATCTCAAGGGACTGAGTCAGCGGCAGGTCGTCGGCCGACACGTCCTACGTAACTCACTCCTGCCGACGATTGCGGTCGTTGCGACGCAGGTCGGATACCTGATCGGAGGGCTTCTCGTGATCGAGAAGCTCTTCAACTACAACGGCATCGGTCAGCGCATCTACACGGCGGCCGTCAACAAGGACTTTCTCCTCCTCGAGAGCGGTGTCATGATCGTCGGTGTGATCTATCTCGTCGCCACGTTCATTGCCGACGTCCTCTATTCCGTCTTCAACCCGCGGATCCGGGTACAGGGAAGCGAATGAGCGCGATGACCGAGGCAGCGGCTGGGATCCAGCCGCGCGAGCGTGATATCGCACGACGCGAGACGCTGCGTCAGCTCGCGAAGTCGAAGACGCTCATCGTCGGCGTCCTGATCGTCGGCTTCTGGATCGTCTGCGCGATCTTCGGCTCCACGATCGCCCCCGACGACCCGCTCGAACTGAGCGACGCCGTGCTTGCGGCGCCAAGCAGTGCCCACTGGTTCGGAACGGATTCTCTCGGGCGGGACGTCTTCTCGCGGGTGATCGTGGGCGCGAGCGAAACGCTCAAGATCGCGCCGCTTGCCACGATGGTCGGAATCATCTTCGGCACCATCATCGGGCTGATCACCGGATACTCGAGGGGACTCGTGGACGAGTCGATCAGCCGCATAATCGATGCATTTCTAGCGCTTCCGCTGATCGTTCTTGCCGTCACGGCACTCGTCGGCCTCGGTAGCTCCAACGCCACCTTGATCGTCGTGATCGGAGTCGCTTTCACGCCCGTTGTCGCCCGTACGGTGCGAGCGACCGTCCTAGGGGAGCGAGAGCTCGACTACGTGGACGCGGCAAAGCTTCGCGGCGAGCGCTCGCCGTACATCATGTTCGTCGAGATCCTCCCGAACATCACCGGCCCGATCATCGTCGAGGCAACCGTGCGGCTGGGCTACGCGATCTTCGCCGTGGCCGGCCTCACGTTCCTCGGCTTCGGCGTCCAGCCGCCGTCGCCGGACTGGTCGTTGCAGATCGCCGATAACTACCAGCTCCTCAGTTCGGGCACGTACTGGTGGACCGTGCTCTTCGCTGCACTCGCCGTATCGAGTCTCGTCGTCGGCGTCAACCTGATCGCGGACGGCCTCCAGCAGGTACTCGACCGATGAGGTTCGTATGACGGAGATCGCCACGGAGGTCGGCGCCGCTGCCCTCGAACTCGACGCACTCGACGTCGTGTATCGAGTCAGAGGTCGCGACCGTCAGGTTCTGCGTGGACTGACGCTCAGCGTCAAGCGAGGCGAGGCATACGGCCTCGTCGGTGAGTCCGGGTGCGGAAAGTCGACCGCGGCGCTCGCACTCATCCAGTACCTGCCTCGCAACGGCTTCGTTCGCTCCGGGGCAATCCGGATCGACGGGCGCGACGTGCTCTCCCTCTCCGGGAGCGAATTGCGGCGCCATCGAGCGAAAGCTGTGTCGATGGTCTACCAGAATCCCGGTGCGGCGCTGAACCCGTCGATTCGGATCGGTAACCAGGTGGCCGAGGTGTTCAAAGTGCTCGGGGTGAGCGGCTCGGACGCTACCGATCGCGCGCGCGCGGCACTCGAGAAGGTACAGATCGCTGATCCCGGCTCGGTGATGAGGAGGTACCCGCACCAGCTCTCGGGGGGCATGCAGCAGCGCGTCATCATCGCCATGGCGCTCGCCACCGATCCAGCGCTGCTCATTCTCGACGAGCCGACAACGGGTCTCGACGCGACGGTCGAAGCCGAGGTGCTCGACCTCGTCGCAGGCTTGCAGGCCGAGCTCAACACGTCGGTTCTCTTCATCAGCCATAACCTCGGGATCATCCAGAAGATGTGCGATCGCGTCGGGGTGCTTTACGCAGGGCGGCTCGTCGAGGAAGGAGATACCGAATCACTTCTGAGCGACCCACGTCACCCCTACACGGTGGGTCTTCTCCGCTGCGTGCCGCGCGGCGGCGTCAGGAAGGATCACGGGCGACTCGACACGATTCCCGGCTTCATGCCGAACGTGGGCGATCAGCTTCCCGGCTGCGTGTTCGCCGATCGCTGCACGCTTGCCGAGGACTGCTGCCACACCGAGGAACCCGACGCGCACATCGTCGGAGCAGGACACCTGAGCCGCTGTCATTTCCACGATCGCGCGCAGACGCTCCCGCGGGAGTTCAGCGCCGATCTCGTCCTGCCGAACGTCGATCGCTCCGTCCCGCCGCTCCTTCGGTTCGACGATCTCGGGAAGGTATTCGCCCAGGGAGGGCACGATGTCCACGCGCTCGTCGGTGTGTCCGCAAAGATCTGGACCGGAGAGACGCTCGGGCTCGTCGGCGAGTCCGGGAGCGGAAAGACCACCCTTGCCCGCACTCTCCTCGGGATCATCCCGTCGACCTCCGGGGCGGTCGTCCTCGACGGCCGTGAGCTGGCCGGAACGCTCGGGAAGCGCTCGTCGGACGATCTTCGCTCACTCCAGATCGTCTTCCAGAATCCCGACTCGGCGCTGAACAGGCGCCACCAGGTGCGGCGCATTCTGCGGCGCTCGTTGAAGAAGCTTTCCGGGCTGACCGGGAACGCGGCGGAGGCGAGGCTACACGAGTTGATGCAGGCGGTGCGCCTGTCCGAGCGATACGTCAGTGCCCGTCCGGGTCAGCTTTCGGGTGGCCTCAAACAGAGGCTCGCGATCGCGCGAGCATTCGCCGGCGACCCGAAACTCGTTGTGTGTGACGAGCCGACCTCCGCGCTCGATGTCTCGGTTCAGGCGGCGATCCTCAACCTCCTCGTCGAGCTCCAGGCGGAGAAGCGCGTCTCGTACCTCTTCATCTCGCACGATCTCGGTGTCGTGCGCTATGTCTCTGACCGGATCGCTGTTCTCTATCTCGGGCGGCTGATGGAACTCGGGCCGTCCGAAACGATCTACGACGGGCCCCATCATCCCTACACGGAGGCTCTGCTCTCGGCTGTTCCGACGATCGACGGGGAGCCGCGTGAGCGAATCAAGCTCGAAGGCGACATCCCGAGCGCGGCGAATCCTCCGAGCGGCTGTGTTTTCCACACGCGTTGCCCTCGCCGCCTGGGCGCGATCTGCGACGATGTCGAACCACCGCTGATCGAGGTCGAAGAGAACCACTTGATGCGCTGTCACATCCCACTCGAGGAGCTTCGTACGCTCCAGCGCGGCCACGAGACGCCAGAGTCTGCGCGTAGGGCCACGTGAAGGTTCGCGCGGCAGTCCTCGAGCACACGGGCGGCTTGCTGGAGGTGCAGGAACTCGACCTAGCTCCGCCTGGCCCGGCCGAGGTTCTCGTGCGGCTCGCCGCGAGCGGCGTCTGCCACTCGGACTTCAACGCGATCGACGGTACTGCCGAGACCCGCTGCCCCGCGGTGCTCGGGCACGAAGGGGCCGGTGCCGTCGAGGCGATCGGCCCGGGCGTGACGCGAGTCGGGGTCGGCGACCACGTCGCGCTTTCGTGGGCGCCTTCCTGCGGCTCGTGCGGAGAATGCCTACGCGAGCTTCCGCAGCTCTGCTCGGCGGCCTGGCCGGCCATGGGAACGGGCGGACTCATGGACGGGACGACGCGGCTTTCTCGTTCGGGAGACCCGGTGTATCACTACTCGTTCCTCTCGACCTTCGCGGACGCGTGCGTCGTTCCCGAGAAGTCGTGTGTGCCGATTCCGAGTGATATTCCCTTTGCCGTGGCGGGGCTCGTCGGTTGCGCTGTGACGACGGGCGTCGGAGCCGTCTGGCGCACAGCCGGGGTCCGGCCGGGTGACCGCGTCGCGATCATCGGCTGTGGCGGTGTCGGCCTCTCCGCCCTCATGGCCGCGGTTGCCGTCGGCGCCGAACCGGTGATCGCCGTGGACGCACTAGCGACAAAACTCGATACGGCGCGCACGTTCGGTGCCTCCGACGTCGTGCTCTGGGCCGGCTCGGCGGAGGCGACCGCCGAGGCGATCCGCGATGCCTCGGGAGGAGGTGTCGACTACGCGATCGAGGCAACGGGGCGGCCCGAAGCCATGACCGCCGCGTTCCTCTCGACGAGGGCGCGGGGTGCTGCCGTGCTGATCGGGATCCCGCGCGAGAACGCCGTGCTGACGTTGCCGGCGTTGTCGATCCCGCGGATGGAGCGGCGGATCCTCGGGTCGATCTACGGGTCCTCCCGACCCGAGCGTGACTTCGGCACCACGCTTGCGCTCTATCAGGCTGGACGCCTTCCGCTCGACCGGCTCGTGTCCCATCACCTGCCGCTCGAGGAGGTCGCTCGTGGGTTCGAGCTGATGAGAAGTGGCGAAGCTCTTCGAGTCGTGCTCGACCTGAACGTGTGATGGCTCAACGACGGAGCACCTGACCAACCGCGAACCGCAAAGGAGAACGATGAACCTCGATGATCTGGACGGCCGTGTCGGCGAGGGCTGGGGTGGCACAGCTCCGAACGGGAGTCATGTCAACGTCGTGCTCGCTCGTCGGGGGAGCACGACCGCCGCCGCTGCGCTAACGATGTTCGCCCAGCCGTCCCCCGGACACACGCCCGTCCTGTGCTGCGTCGGGGCGACACAAGCTGACTACGAGCCGATCTGGCCGCCGACGCTCATGATGAACAAGGCGACAGCGACCGAGGATCTTCATCAGACGATGACCTGGGGTGCCGCCCAACTCGGGATCGGCCAGGGCGTGCTCGACGCAGTCGCCGACGGCGTCATCGCGGCAACGGGTGATCTCTACGTGCTCGTCGCCGTTTGGGTCGACGAGCGCGCGAGCGATGAGACGGCGGTACGCAAGGCCAATCGTGCGGCGGTCCGGAAGGCGATCGGGCTGTGCGTCGCGGGGCGCGATCCCTCTGCCGCCGCGGCCCTCGTCGAGCGACGTGACACACTTCAGAACCCCTTCTACTCCGGCAGCTGATGCGCATCACATCCGTCGAGCAACGACGCTACCGCGTCGACTTCGACCCGCCGTTTCGCGCAGCCTGGGATCCAATCCCTCGCGATCATCAGGTCGCGACGCTCGTTGGTGTCCACACGGACGAAGGCCTCTCGGGGTGGGCGAGCGGTGATGCCCTGCCGGATCACGCCCAGATCGAGTCGTTCCTCGTCGGCCTCGACCCGCTCCGGACGGAGCTCGTCCGTGAGATCTGCGAGACCGTCGACTTCCACGGCGGCCGTCCCTGGATCGCCGAGGCCGCGGTCTGGGATCTCGTTGGCAAGGCCACGGAGCAACCTGTCTGGAAGCTCCTCGGCGGTCGCTCGGACTACCTGCTCGCGTATGCGTCGAGCGGAGAGCTCGTCGAGCCTGACGAGCGCGCGCGCCGGTGTGTGGCGCTTCGCGACACGGGGGTCAAGGCAGTCAAGCTTCGTTTTCATCACGCCGACTGGCGCGACGACGTGGCCGTCGTCGAAGCCGTTCGCGCGGCCGTTGGCGGAGATCTTCAGATCATGGTGGATGCCAACCAGGGTTGGCGGATGCCCGGCGACCTCGAGCCCCGCTGGGATGTCGCTACGGCGGTCCAGGTCGCCCGTGCGCTCGAGCCGCTCGGCATCTTCTGGCTGGAGGAGCCGCTGCGAACGGACGACGTCGACGGCTACGCCGCGTTGCGCCGCCTTACGAGTCTTCGGCTTGCGGCCGGCGAGATGGTGCGCTCGGCGCAGGAGGCGCGCGATCTCGTCGTCCGCGGTGGCATCGACGTCCTCCAGTGCGACGTCGTCCTCTCGCTCGGGATCGGCGGTTGCCGACGCGCCGCCGGCCTCGCGGATCTGATGGGGCGTTCGTGGTCACCGCACACGTGGTCGAACGGCTACGGGCTTCTCGTCAACCTGCATGCCGCTCTCGCCTTCTCGACCGTGCCGTACGTCGAGGTGCCCTTCGATCCGCCCGCGTGGTCGGCGGAGCGGCGCGACTGGCTGCTTCCGGCGCCGATCGATATTGGATCCGATGGGACGATCGCGCCGCCACCCGGACCTGGTTTCGGCGTCGTCCCCGATCTCGATGCCCTCGAGCGATGGCGTATCGAGTGATGTGCGCATACTGAAATGCTATGATGTACATATGACACGCCGAACGACAATCGAGATTGACGACGACCTGCTCGACCGTGCCATGGTGGCGCTCGGATGCACGACGATGCGCGCAACGGTCGAGGAAGCGTTGCGTCGGGCGGGAGATCTCGCGGAAGACCAAACCGACCGCCGCGCCGCGGCCCAGAACGCGTACCTCGATCGTCTCGAGGGCCGTGCCGATCTCGGTGTTCTCGCATCGGATCAGATGTGGCGGTAACAGGCTGGATTCTTGACAAGAGCGCTGCCGCGCGCGTCGATCTCGACGATGTCCGATCAGAGTTGCGAGAACTCGCAGGGATCCTCTATATCTGCCCGGTCGGGGAGCTCGAGCAGCGATACTCGGCGCGGTCGGCGACCGAGTATGACGAGCTGGCCGCCGAGCTCACAACGGCGTTTCCGCGTGCGGAGGCACCTCCCGATATCTTCGACCGGGCGCTCGAGCTGCAGCGAGACCTTGCACATCACCACGGGATGTGGCATCGCACTGCCCTCCCCGATCTGTTGATCGCAGAAACCGCTCTGCACCACGGGCTCGGCGTCGTCCACGTCGATCGGGACTAC
Source organism: Gaiella sp. (assembly GCA_046590225.1). GTDB lineage: Bacteria > Actinomycetota > Thermoleophilia > Gaiellales > Gaiellaceae > Gaiella. Next base: position 24,952 of record JBKJVI010000182.1, read on the forward strand.
GAGCGAATCGCAGAGGTCAGGCCGCTGCAGAGTCGGCGGCTCCGGATATGAGAATGCGCGCTGCCGTACTGCGCGAGCCCGGACGCGTCGTCATCGAGGAGGTCGAGCTCGACGCTCCGAAGGCAGGTGAGGTCCTCGTCAAGGTTGCCGCGGCGGGAGTCTGCCACTCCGATCTCCACCTCGTCGACGGCCATCTCGGCGCCGGCCGCTGGCCGATGGTGCTCGGACATGAAGGGGCCGGCGTCGTCGAGGCAGTCGGGGAGGGGATCACGCACGTGGCGGTCGGCGACCCGGTCGGCTTCTCGTTCGTTCCGTCCTGTCGCGAGTGCCCGGCCTGTCTCGCGGGGCGATTCAACATGTGTGGCCCCGCCGGCACGAACGGCAGCAAGGGGACGCTGATGGACGGGACGTCGCGGCTGAGCCTGCCCGACGGCACGGTGCTGCAACACGGTCTGATGACAGCCTGCTTCGCGGAGTACACGGTGGTCGATGGTCATGGCGCTGTGAAGCTCCCGCCCGGGCTGCCGCTCTGGCAGGCGGCGCTTCTCGGATGCGGTGTGATGACTGGCTTTGGCGCTGTCCGCAACGTCGGTCACGTGAGCACGGGGGAGAGCGTCGCGGTGATCGGCTGCGGCGGCGTCGGCCTCCAGGTCGTTGCGGCCGCTGCGCTTGCAGGCGCCTGGCCGCTGATCGCGATCGACCGTGACCCCGGCAAGCTCGAGATCGCCCGGCGCCGCGGCGCCACGCACGTCATCGACGCGTCGACGACCGATCCCCGCGAGGCAGTGCTGGAGTTGAACGCCGGCGGCGTCGACCACGCCTTCGAAGTCGTCGGAACGCCCGAGACGATGCGTCTCGCGTGGGAGCTCCTGCGCCCAGCTGCAACAGCGGTTGTCGTCGGCCTCGCGCCTTCAGGGGTCGAGGTCTCGTTCCCGGCGATCGACTTCCTTTCCGACAAGGGCATCCGCGGCTCGTACTACGGCTCCGGCGACCCGGCGGCAGACCTGCCGGCGCTCGCAGAGCTCGCGGTCACGGGCGAGCTCGACCTTTCGGACGTCGTCACGAACATCTCCGACCTCGACGGCGTCAACGACGCGCTCGAGCGACTCCGGCGGGGCGAGGGCGCGCGCACGATTCTCGTGCTCGACGCCTACCTTGCGGGCGCACCGAGTCTCTGACGTGGGCGTGACCCCGCCTTCGAGTCTCCCCGGGGTCATGCGCGGCGTCGTCCTCACGGGGCACGGCGGGGAGGACAGGCTCGTCTATCGCGAGGACATCGCCCTCCCGCTCGTCGGCGACGCGTGCTCGTCATCGCGCCTTCGCCGTGGGGCGCTACGCGACGAGCGTGATCGCGTCGATTCCGGCCTCGTGGCAGTCGCGGCACCGCGCCTCGTACGAGTCGAGCGCACCAACGACGATCGTCTCGCCCGAGTACGGCGCCGGACGCCCGTCGACGAGGCGCTGCGTGGTTGTTGCCGTACCGCCGCAGCGATGGCAGACGGCCTGAAGCTTGTCGACGAACTCGGCGTAGGCGAGCAGGTCGGGCATGACTCCGAAGGGCAGGCGACGGAAGTCCTGATCGAGACCTGAGACCACCACGCGGACGCCGCTGTCGGCGAGCGTCAGCGCCGCATCGACGACGGCCGAGTCGAAGAACTGGACCTCGTCGATGCCGATCACGTCGTGGCCCGCGCAGCGGGCAACGAGCTCCGGGACGCTCTCGATCGCGACGGCCCGCATTCGCGCGCCTGCGTGCGAGACGACGTCGGTTGCGTCGTAGCGATCGTCGATGCGCGGCTTGAAGATCACGACCCGCTGGCCGGCAATCTCGGCCCGGCGCAGACGACGGATCATCTCCTCGCTCTTGCCGGAGAACATCGGCCCGCAGATCACCTCGAGCCAACCGCCGCGCTGTGGGGGAATCCGGATCACGGTGGCAGAGGCTACTCCCCGTGTCGGTCGGACGCCGCCTCTCGTGATCGCCTCCGTCGGTGATCCGCTTGCAATGCGGTGTTGCTAGACTTCGACGCTGCTAGACTGCGGGACTGCTCGGCGGCGTAGCTCAGTTGGTTAGAGCAGCGGAATCATAATCCGCGTGTCGTAGGTTCGAGTCCTACCGCCGCTACCTCGCACGCCCTTTCCCA
>JBKJVI010000192.1:0-30910 GCA_046590225.1 Gaiella sp.
CCAACCCCAACTCGACGAGATCGCACTCAAACTCAACACACGGCCACGACAAACACTCGGCTTCAAAACACCAGCAGATACCCTCAACGCAGCGTTGCACTGACGAGTTGAGAGCACCCCCGAAACAGCACGGTTGTGAGACGCCGCACTACCGCAATCAACAATGGAGCCGCTCGAGCTCGGCGTCGACGAGGAGCGCCACGAGCCCGTCGAAGTCGACGGTCGGCCTCCAACCGAGAAGCTCGCGCGTACGGCTCGGATCGCCGACGAGGCGATGGAGTTCGGCCGTCCCCCGCTGCAGAGCCGGGTCGCTGCGAACGTGATCACGCCAATCGAGACCAACGTGCGTGAACGCAAGGTCAACGAGATCCTCGACGGAATGGCTCTCCCCCGTGGCGACGATGAAGTCGCCGGGCTGCTCCTGCTGGAGCATGAGCCACATCGCTTTGACGTAGTCCCTTGCATATCCCCAGTCCCGGCGTGAGTCGAGGTCACCAAGCATCAGCTCGCTCGCGAGGCCGAGCGAGATAGCCGCCGCCGCTGCCGTCACCTTGCGAGGCAAGAAGTCGAGCGGGCGCCGAGGCGACTCGTGGTTGAACAGAATGCCGCAGCTCGTGAACATCCCGTAGCGGCGTCGGTAGCTGTGCGCGATGAAATGACCGTAGGCCTTGGCAACACCGTAGGGCGTGAGAGGGCTGAGCGGTGTTACCTCATTCTGGGGTGTCTCCGCGGGCTCGCCGAAGATCTCGCTCGACGATGCCTGATACACCCGGATCGTGGGATCTACCTCCCGTACTGCCTCGAGCAATGAGGTGACTCCAACCGCAGCATGCGTCGCCGTCTGCACCGGCTCGTCCCATGAGCGGGGCACGAATGAGGGCGACGCCAGGTTGTAGATCTCGCGCGCCCCGGTGACCCGGATCGCCCGGGCGAGGGAATCCTGGTCGAGCAGGTCGGCGTCGACGATCCCGATCGAGCCGACGAGGTGCGAGAGGTTCGGGTACTCCGAGACGGGGCGCCTGACGATGCCCCACACCTCCTGGCCTTGCTCGACGAGCAGCTCGGCAAGGTAGGAGCCGTCCTGGCCGCCGATGCCGGTGACGAGAGCAATCCGCGGCGCGGTCACGACAGGTCGTCGATGCGCCGTTCGAAATGCGCAATCGTGCCCGCTCCGCGGGCCGGAACGAAGATCCCATCGAGCGTCACCTCGGCCACCGCCTGCTGAACACCCGGATAGACGTTGCCATATCCGCCGGTATCGACGGCATCGTGGAAGAGCAGGTGGCCGCCTGACCGAACCCGAGGGCCCCAGCGCTTGAAATCGGCCCGCGCACCTTCGTAGGAGTGATCGCCATCGATGAACAGCACGTCGAGCTCGGCTGCGGGCATCTCGACCGTGCGCGAATCTCCGATCACCAGGTGGACACCCTCGGAGATTCCGAGCCGCTCCAGCGCGTCGGCTAGGTCTCTGTCGAGTGCTGCGCCAGGAAGATCGGGCCCGAGTGGGATGTGGAGATCGTAGGACCACAGGTTCGATCCCGGCGCCATCGCCGAAGCCATCACCACGGTGCTACCGCCCTTGAACCGACCGATCTCGGCGAGTGTCGCTCGTCCCGCGTGGCGTGCGAGCCGGTACAGCAGCGCAGCTTCGTCGAAGCGCAGCGACGCGACCCCGTGGTTGAGCTGGCTGCTCGTGAAGAGGAAGTCGAGATCCTCGAAGCCCTGCACCTCGGTGGGCCAGGAGCGAACGTCACCGAAGCGCTCCGCCTCGCGCTCAGAGGCCGTTGCAGCATGCAGCAGGTGCTTCCCCGGTGTCGTGCGGGCCGACGCTGCAATGGCACGCTTGATCGCATCTTTGATCACGAGCAACGGTATAGCGTGAACGCGTCGTGTCTGCGGCGGTTGGTGCTCATCGTCGCGTGAAACGCAGCCGGACGACGTCGCCCCCGGGGCCGCGACGCTCTCGCGCGAGCAGGCCGTAGGCCGGGCCGAGCGGGACGAGAAGTGGGAACGTACGGATGTACGCAGCGCTCAGGTTGGGCTGCAGGCGCACGATCGACGAATCGACGAGCTCGAGCCCCGGCACCTCTGAGGCAAGGCGCTGAACGGCAGCATCGTCATACCACCGCTGGAAGAACACCCGCCCCGCGTCATCCCGCTCACCATGATCGACGTACGCCGGAGCCTTGCGATATTCGGTGTACGCATCGGGTGCGTACGGAAGCGTGATAGCGATCGTCCCCCCGGGTCGCACACACCGGACGAGCTCGTGGAGCGCTGCTGCGTCTCCTCCGTCACCGGCGATGTGCTCGAGAACCGAGATGCTGGTTCCGTGATCGAAGCTTGCATCGGCGAAGGGCATGGCCCGTCCGTCGCCGACGACAAACGTCAGGTTGGGCTCGCCCTCCGCGAGCCGCCGCCAGACCTCGATCTCCGATTCGAGCTGGTCGAGCGTCGTGACTCGTACGCCACGCCGCGCCAGCGTCACGGCGAGCAGCTTTGGACTGGCGAGGTCGAGCACCGTCTGACCGGCACCCGCGTCGAGATGTGCGAGTGCCCACGGGAGCTCGAGGTATCGGCTCGGATCGAGCGGAACCACCAGGCGGATCACCGCCTCGCGTGCGTAGCCGTGGCGGCGGAGGTGCCGAACGCCGAGCCCGAGACTCGTCCGGTACAGCTCGCTCCACCCTCGCATCCGTCGATCCTAGATCCTCTGTGTGCTTCGAGGCCCGAGCCGCCCGTGACGGAAGTCACGCCAGGCGGCCCGCACGGCACTCAGGCCGTCGGCACGGCGCCCGGAGAGCATCGCCTGCGCTGCATACGCCGAGACCGCCTCCAGGCGGCGCAGCCAGGTCCGAACCGGGCCGAGCGGGGCCCACCGCTCCGCGACGACGAGCGAGTTGCGCAGCGAGTAGTAGATCGAGGTCGGCGACGACTCGCCGCCCGAGGAGCCGGAGACCGAGTGCCGCACCACGCTTGCCGGGACGACGAGGCAGTGAAGGCCGCTGCGCTGTGCGCGGAGAGACCAGTCCGTGTCCTCGGCGTACGCGAAGAGGTCCTCGTCGAAGGGGCCGATGCGCCCGAAGGCTTCGCTCGTCAAGTACATCGCGCCGCCGCAGGCGCGATCGGTCAGATAGGCAGGCGCGATCTGTGGCAACGGAGGCTGCCCGTACCCGACGTTGCGGCCGCCATGACCGCGATTCCGGCGAAATCGGGCACCCGCGTACCAGATACGTGGCGGGTCGACGTCGAACAGAATCTGCGAGCAGGCAGCAGCGCAGGCTGGATCAGCCGAGGCGGCGGCGGCAAGCGGAGCGACAAAACCGGGATCGACTTCCATGTCGTTGTTCAACAACACGACGCCGTCGGCTCCCTCGGCAAAGGCAGACTCCATCCCCGCGTTCATCCCACCCGCGAAGCCGACATTCTCGGGAAGCCGCACAAGCGCGACCCCGGGATGATCCTGGGCGACCGCATCAGCGCTTCCGTCGCTCGACCCGTTGTCCACGACGAGGACCGTGAACGGTGCGTAGGTGACTGCCTCCAACGACCTCAGGCAGGCAAGGGTGCGATCGCGCCCGTTCCAGGAGAGCACGATCGCGGTGACGCGCGGTGACGCGTTCACGCGAGCGCCCTCAGATAGAGCCAGGCAGCTTGGAGGCCGCTCGGGCGCACGATCGCAAAGAGCGCCCCGTAAAGACACAGGCCGACTGCCGCGGCTGCAACAGCAGGGAGCAGAAGCGCAGGCAGTGCGTATGCGACCCCCGTGCCCACGGCAATCGTGAGTGCGGCGACCGCGAGCCCGCGCGCGGTCGGCACGAGCGCGTGAAGACCGGCGAGTAAGGCAGCGAGCACAGCCCCCGTCGTCGCAGCAAGAGCGAGGGCGAGCCCATCGAGGCCGAAGAGCCACTGACCTGCGGACGCGACGACGAACTGCAGCGCGATCGCGGCGACCGCGATCAGCGGGAGCGCCCTGCCGCGGTCGGCGACAAACACGAGAGGGAACGTCACCGAGACGCCGACGGCGACGATCGCCCACAAGGAGAAGACGACGACGAGGCGACCGAGTTCCGCTCCCACCTCGTCCGAGTAGCTCGAACCGAGCAGCATTCTCGCAATCTGCCCTCCTGCGAGTGCGAACACGCCGGCGGTTGCCCCGATCACGGTGAGCGCAATCCAGGACGAGGCGATCACGTGCCGGGCAGTCTTCGCCGAGTCGATTCCCGCCCGCGCGAGCGGCACGGCGGTGACGAGACCGAGCGAAGACGCCGTCACCGCGACCAGAGCGGACGAGATCAGATAGGCGAACCCGAATGTTGTGAGGGCTCCGTCGCCTTCGCGGGCGGCGAACGGAAGACAGATGAGATAGATCGCCTGGAGCGCGAACGGCAAGGAAATTCCGGTTCCCATCGTGCCGAGCCGCGCTCCGTAGGATCCGCCACCAGGTCGGGCAGCACTCAGCGGGGTCGAGAGAGAGCGTGCACGAACCGCGATCCCAAGGAGTGGGATCGCGAGAGCAACAGCGCCGTTCAGGGCCATTCCGTACGAGAGCACAACGACACCGTCCGAATCGACGCGGAGGAGAATCAGCGCCAGGCCGGCAACGCTGCCGAGCATGAAGCCGAGCGCCGGAGTGACGTAGTCATCGAGTGCGGCAAGGGCGCTCGCCGCGAGACCCGCGAAGAGCTGGAGCGTCGCTGCGAGCAGCATCCACGGCAGCGCCTCGGTCGCGGTCTCACGCGCCACGCCAGACTCATCTCCCGTCAGAAGACCGGCAATCACATCGGCCGCACCGACACCGAGGACGAGGAGCGGTATTGCGAGCGTCGCGAGCGTCAACGCGAACGCGGCAACTTCCCCACCGAGGCGACCATCGCTCCGCGCCCGCGCGAACGACGGAAGCACCGTGACCCGGATCGCGTTCGCTGCGAGCACGATGACGATGAATACCCCATACGCGGCGAAGAACCCATCGGTGATGGCACCTCGGCCGAACTCGCGGCCGAGCACGATGCCGACGACCGCGGCGAGCCCCGTCTGCACGGCGAGCGCGATGCCGGTGACAGCGCCGCTTCCGAGCGAGCTGAGTCCGGCGGAGGGGGTAGGCTTGGCCATCGACGCTGAAGCGTACGCGCCATGACCAACGACACGCCCCTCACCGACGAAGCAATCACGGATCTCCAGACGGAGTTCGGGGGGGCCTATCGCGGCCGCACGGTGCTGATCACGGGTGCCGACGGATTCATGGGGTCGCATCTGACGGAAGCGCTCGTGGCGCTCGATGCCAACGTGCACGCATTCGTCCGGGCGACCTCGAGCGGGGCGCTGAACAACATCGGGCACCTTCGGAACGACCTGAAGGTGCACTTCGCGGACCTCACCGACAAGACATCGATCGACTACCTGATGCGCGAGCTGAAGGAGACGGCGGAAGACAGGCCGTACATCTTCCACCTCGGCGCGCAGGCACACGTCGGCGAGTCCTGGCATCGTCCCTACGAGACGGTGATGGCGAACACGATCGGCACGTTGAACCTCCTGCAGTCGATCGTCGACACCGGGCTCGAGATCGAGAAGTTCGATACCGCCGGCACTTCCGAGGAGTACGGCAACGTCCGTGACGACGTCTCCCATCATCACGATTTCGACGACGGTGGAAGCCTGATCCTGCACGAGCGCTCGCCGATCAACCCGAAGTCGATCTATGCAACGGCCAAGGTGGCGGCGGACTTCCTGACGATGAACTACCACGATGCTTTCGGCATTCCCGGCGTCGTCACCCGGATGTTCAACAACTACGGGCCGCGTCAGAACCCGCGATACGTGACGGGCACGATCATCACGCAGGCATTGACGCGTGAGACGATCGAGCTCGGCAACCTCGAGCCGCTCCGTGACTTCTGCTTCTGCACCGACGGTGTCCGTGGGCACCTCACGGTCGCGGCTCACGGGAAGCCGGGCGATGTCTACGTCTACGGGCAGGGCGAGAACATCTCGATGCAGGGGTGGGTGGAGTTGATCCTCCGAATCGGCGAGGAGAACGGCTTCTGGCCGGCCGGGCGCACGGTCTCGACGACTCCGAAGCGCTATCGCCCTGGAGCGAGCGACGTAATGGCGCTCCGAGTCGGCCACGAGAAGCTCACCGCCGAGACGGGCTGGATGCCGAAGGTATCGTGGGAGCAGGGCGTCCTCGAGACGATTCGCTGGTACGCAGAGAACCGCGAACGCTGGATCGGCCGCGTCGACTGGAGCCCGATCGACGCTCCGGCGAGCCCGGGCGAGAGCGTCACGGACTAAAGAACGCGATGAGCAAGCCCTCGCGGGGCTGCCAGTGAGTACCCTGGCGACAATGCGTGTTCTCGTTACCGGAGGCGGCGGCTTCCTCGGTTCGCACCTCGTCGAGCGGCTACTGGAGGACGGCCACGAGGTCGTTGTGCCTCGACGCTCGGAAACCGACCTAACGGATATGACCCAGACCGAGCGCCTGTTCACCGACGCGCGTCCCGAGCTCGTCTATCATCTCGCCGCCGAGGTCGGCGGCATCGGCGCGAATCGGGCAAATCCGGGTCGCTACTGGTACGCGAACCTCATGATGGGCGCCCACGTCCTCGAGCAGGCGCGGATCCACGAGACCCGCAAGGTCGTGATGGCCGGTACCGTCTGCGCGTACCCGAAGTTCACACCGGTTCCGTTCCGGGAAGATGACCTGTGGAACGGATTCCCCGAAGAGACGAACGCACCGTACGGCGTGGCCAAGAAGGCGCTACTCGTCGGTGCGACCGCCTACCGGGAGCAGTACGGGCTCGATACCGTGTTCCTGCTGCCCACGAACCTCTACGGCCCGCGGGACAACTTCGACCTCCAGAGCTCCCACGTGATCCCCGCGTTGATTCGCAAGATGTTCGAATCCCCCGAAGAGATCGTGCTCTGGGGTGATGGCACTCCGACGCGCGAATACCTCTACGTCGACGACTGTGTCGAGGGACTCCGACTAGCGGCCGAACGCTACGACGGCGGCGATCCGGTCAATCTCGGTACCGGCGTCGAGACGTCGATCCGCGAGACGGCAGAGATCGTCGCGGACGCGGTCGGGTTCAGTGGCACGATTCGCTGGGACAGCTCGATGCCGAACGGACAGCCAAGGCGCTCGCTCGACCCTTCCCGCGCGGCGGAAAGCTTCGGCTTTAGGGCGAAGGTGCCACTCCGCGAGGGAATCGCGCGCACGGTCGCGTGGTATCGAGAGTCACACGAGACCACGCCCCGGTGAGAGCCTGGGCGGGCACTTTGGTCGCGAGGGGTTGGCCTTGCCACCTCGACCTTGCCGCTCGCAACCCTTGACTTCGGCATATGCTCGCAGAGACGCTCCTTCTCGCCGCGTTCGTGTTAGCAATGGACGCACCTCCTCGGGCTCGACAACAGTGGTTGGCGCTCGCACCACTCGCCGCCGTCCTCACTCTCGGAATATGCGGCGGCCGTGGTGGCTGCCGCCTAGTCTCCTTCGCGGCGGTGCGACCCGGCCGAGGCGATGCCCCGCCTTCCCCCGGTTCGAGCTGCGACGTCCCCACCTGAGCGACGCTCGCGTTCGGGGAGCAGCTCACTCGGACTCGGTCGACGCCTCTGGCCCGTCGCCGGTGCCGACCCTCTCCTCGAGCAGCGCGAGACGTTGGGCGAGGACCGTGTTCTGGTCGTCGAGCTGCGAGAGCACGGTTGAGTAGTGGAGCAGCACGATGATGATGAAGAGTGTCGCAATCGCAAAGAGGATCGCGGGTGGGTACGTCGAGACACCCAGCCAGCCGGCGATCGTGGTCAGCCCCTCGCGCCAGGCGGAGAGAACGAGCAGCACGATCCCGGTCACGAGCCAGAGGAGCGCATACCGTTCCTTGAGCCGCCGGCCCCTGATGAGCTCCAGGACGATCAAGATCAGAATGAGGGAGGCGGTCGCGGCCGCGACCGAGATTCTCACGGGGGTCATGTGCTCCGCACCTCCACCTCGTCCTGCGGAACGGTGACCTTTCGCAGCATCGCCATGAACAGTGCCAGAGTGACCTTCAGGACGTAGTAGATGGAGCGCACGAACGTGATCGACGACGCCCCCGTCTCACGCTCGCGCATCGTGACGGGCACCTCGACGAGCCGAAGCCGATGCTTGAAGACGAGCACCGTTGCCTCGACCTCGGGATAGTCGTTCGGGTAATCGTCGGCAAACAGGGCGATCCCCTTCCTGTTCAGCGCCTGGAAGCCGGAGGTCGTGTCGGTCACGCGCTGCCTCGTCAGCAGCGAGACGATGCGCGCGAACCAGATAATCCCGATCCGGCGCGCGAGTGGCGGCCGATAGCCGCCACTGCCCTCGACGAACCGTGAGCCCGTGACGATGTCTGCCTCGCCGCTCCGGATCGGACCAAGAAGCTTCTCGAGCTCTCCCGGATCGTGCTGGCCGTCGCCATCGAGGCGTACGGCCATCTCGTATCCCTTCTCGAGTGCGTACTTGAACCCGGTCTGAACCGTGCTTCCGATGCCCATGTTGTAAGGAAGCGTCACGACAGCCGCACCGTGCGAGCGCGCGATCTCCCCGGTTCCGTCGCGCGAGCCGTCGTCGATCACCACCACGTCGTAGGAAGCGTTGGTCGCCCGAATCCCGTCGACGACGTCACCGATTGCGCCGGCTTCGTTGTAGGCGGGAACGATGGCAACGATGCGGCCCGGCTTCAACGCGACCCCTCACGTGCGAGCCCGAGCAGGTCGAGCACCCGCCGCGCACGATGTGCGTACGTGTGCTCGTCGAGCACGCGTTCCCGCGCCTGAGCCCCCATTGCGGCTGCCTGCGCGGGGTCGGCGAGAAGCTCTCGGTACGCCGAGAGTGCTTCCTCCTCGTCCTTCACGATCATGATCTCGCGGCCCGGCTCGAACCACCGCTCGATTCCTTCATGCGGGTTCGACACGATCGCTGCCCCCGCCGATGCGAGCTCGAACGGCCGGCACGTGGACGAGAGCGGCACGGTCGCGTGGGTTCGACGCGTGACGTTGAGGTTGATTCGGGCCGCGGAGATCGCACGTGCGAACACGTTGAACGGAACGTCGCCGATCACGCGTGCGTTGCCCGTATCGCCGCGGAAGTCGCGACCCCCGAGCGCGAAATCGATCTCCGGTGCGGCACGGCTCGGCTCCCCGACCATCGATGCCGTCCACTCCTGTCGGAACTTGTCGCCGTAGCCGTAGAAGAACACGTCCATCTCCTTGGCGACCGGCTGCGGAGCGAAGAACTCCGGGTCCGCACCCCAGAAGACGGCCTCGGCGCGGCGGGCGCCGAGCTCGAGCAGCCGCGGCAGGCCGCCCTCCGAGTTCGAGAGAATCATGTCGTACTCGGCCGGGTCGGCGCCGTGGTAGTAGTTGAACCCCGTATCCATGCCACCGAACTCCGGCAGGCTCATCGGCACGTCGCCGTCGTAAAAGACGACCGGGATCCCGAAGCGCTCGCGTAGCGCGGTCGGAATGCCGCGGAAGTGGGCAAGGGGCACCGTGAAGAAGACGACCGCATCGGGGCGCTCTCGCTCGACGAGCCGCTCGAGGTGGCGCCGCCACCGAGGCGTCACGACGCGCCAGATCGTTTCACGGGTGAGGCGATCGAGCGCGGACTCGGCGGGGTCGTCTTCGGCTCGCCGCAGGTACCGGTCGCCCTTGAGGCGAGCGAGGCCACTTCGCATCGCTGCGTACGACTCGCCCTCGCGATACGTCGGGTTAGGAGCTGTCCGCCACCAGGGCGACATGACGGGACGGCCGCGGTACGGCGTGACCACGAGGTCGACCCCGGCCTCGTACATCCCCTTCCACAGCTGCCACCACGCAGGAGTGCAGCCGTAGCGGAAGTCGAGGTCGACCGCCGAAGCGACAGCAAGGATCTTCGGTGGCTTCACGCTGGCCAGTCTAGGCGTGCCGGGCGGACGGTCAGTACGCGCCGCGACTCGACACAACCGCGGGGATCGTCTTGACGATGATCGAGATGTCGAGCCAGATCGACCAGTTTTCGACGTAGGCAAAATCGAGACGGACGAGATCGTCGAAGGAGAGCCCCGAACGACCGGAGATCTGCCACAGCCCCGTCATCCCGGGCAGCACGAGGTACCGCGCGCGATGCCAGTCCTCGAGCAGCCGGTAGTCGCGAACGGGCAGCGGTCTCGGGCCGACGAGGCTCATCTGGCTCCGCATCACGTTGACGAGTTGGGGCAGCTCGTCGATCGACAGCCTTCGTAGTACCCGCCCGACGCGGGTTACGCGCGGATCGTCGCGGATCTTGAACAGCGCACCGGTCGCCTCGTTCGCGGTCTCGAGGGACCGCTGTTGACTCGCCGCATCAGCGACCATCGTGCGGAACTTGAGCATCCCGAACTCTTTCTCGCCTACCCCGACGCGGCGATCGACGTAGAACACAGGCCCTCGCGAGTCGAGCTTGATCGCAAGTGCAATGACGAGCCAGAGAGGTAGGCCAACGAGAACGATCAACGTGCTGCCGAGCACATCGAAGGCTCGCTTCACCCCCCAGTCCCAGCCGGTCAGGATTGGTGGGCGAAGATCGAAGAGCAGGACGCCGTGGCCGGGCGCATATTCGCCCTTCTGGACGAGCAGTTCGGTCGTCGCGGGTGCTAGCCGCACCTTGACGCCGGCACGATGCGCCTGCTCGACGACGTCGAGCACCGTTCTCTCGTCGAACCCGGCCTCGGAGAGAATCAGCTCGTCGGGACGGATCTCGTCGAGAATCGTCGCAAGCTCATCAACCGTCGAGCCGAGCCATGGCAGATCGTCGAGCTTTGCGGACGCCACCGTGCCGACGACGTCGTATTCGATGCCCCCTCTCGAGGCATGTAGGGCTCGATGGAGACGGGCAGGGCCATCTCCGTCGCCGACGAGAATGACGCGGCATCGAACACCCGAAGCTCGCATGATATCGAGGGAGAGCGAATCGTACGCGGCCCGCAGAAGGCCGATCGACAGTGCGCACGTGACCACGGCCGTGGGGATCAGGCCCGTTGTCGTGAAGTCGTACCCCGTCCCGATCCCGAACGAGAGCACGATCAACGCGACGAGGATGAGAGATGACACGACGCGACCGGCACCGGAACGCCGCTCGCGCACCGAGTAGAGGCCGGCCTGGAGGAAGACGAGCACCGTGATCGGCGCAAGGAACGGAAGCCACTCGGCCACGCCGTTCCGCCACAGGATCGACCAGTAGAACGTGCTGCCGTACAGCAGCGTGCGGAGGACGAGTGCGACGTACAGCCCGACGGCAAGGCCGAGAATGTCGACGCCCACGAGCGCCATGATGCTCAGAACCCGACGGAGCCCGCGTCCCACGGCCTGACGGGAGAACACGTAGAGCCGAGAGGATCGGACATCGCGCCCCGGCGAGCCCTGCACTGCAACCAACTCGGGCCGCTCGTCGTGGAGCGGAGCCTGATTTCTATCCATCCGAACCAGCATTCTAGTGCGCGCTCCGGCGAGATTCTGCGATTGACGGGTCATCGTCCCCGAACGCCCCTATCCTGGGTGCGCGTTGGAACCTCGAAGCCACGACATCCGACGGGCAATACCGGCCGCTCTTGCGGGCGCACTGGCGTTCTCGGTCGCATGCGCGCTCCCCCGGATCGGGCTGCTGCAAGACGGCCAGGCAGCGGATGTCGCCCTCTACCAACAATACGGCGACCAGATCCTCAGCGGCTCGATCCCGTACCGCTCGTTTTTCGTCGAGTACCCACCCGCGTCCCTGATCGTGTTCGCCCTGCCCTCCCTTCTGCCAGCAGCCGACTATACAACGGCGTTCCAGCTCCTCATGGCGGTCTGTGCCGTCGGGGCGATCGCCTCGGTCGCGGCGATCCTGGCGCTCGGCCAGGCACCTGTCCGCGGTATCTGGGCCGGGACCCTCTTCGCCGCGCTGAGCCCACTACTGATGGGGCGCACGTATCTCGATCGCTACGACGCCTTCCCCGTCCTTCTCCTCATGTCCGGGCTCGTTCTCGTCGGGCTCGACCGGCAGCGGCTGAGCCTCGTCGCGCTCGCCGCGGGAACCTGCGCCAAGGTCTTCCCCGTCGTCGCAGTGCCTGCGTTCCTCATCCGGCTCGGACTCCAGGGTCGAACGGCGGTTCGCCGAGGGATTCTCGTGTTCGTAGCGACCTGCGTCGTCATCGTCATTCCCTTCATCATTCTCGGCCCCGGCGGAGCCCGGTTCACGACGAAGGTCGCACTGATTCGGCCGACGCAGGTGGAGAGCATCGGCGCTTCGATCGCATTCCTTGCAGACCGGCTGGGTGTGATCCACGTGACAACCCGCACCACGTACGGATCGAAGAACGTCTTCGGGACAGGCGTGTGGATCATCGCGCTCGGCTGCGCGATCGCGCTCGCCGTTGCGCTCGCGCTGACGTGGCTCGCGTTCGCCCGGAGCGACCGCTCGTATCCACGGTTGGCCGCCGCGACGCTCGCCTCGGTGGCGGCGTTCGTAGCTTTCGGCAAGGTTCTCTCGCCTCAGTACCTGATCTGGCTGATCCCGCTCGCGCCACTCGCGCTCGGGCGGCGGCACGCGATCTCGGGATGCGCTCTTCTCGCCGCCGCACTCGCGCTGACGCGCCACTGGTTCCCCGGTCGGCTCTCCGAGCTCGCGAGCCTCGGTGGTGAGAGCTGGGTGGTGCTGGCCCGAAACAGTTTGCTGATCGCGCTGTTTTCGGTCGCGTATCTCAGCGTTCGCTCGGGAGGTACCAGATGACGAACCCGCCCGCTTCCGATCGGCGATAGCTCGCTGCCCGCAGGAGCCCGACATCGAGCTTCGACTCGTCGACGCTGCCGCGAATGACGACGTGGCCGGGGCGAGGTGAACGCGTCACCGCGGTGACGTACGGCGGATAGCGGACATGGTCGGCCAGGGGCACGACGACCTTCCGTCCAACCCGGGTGTAGAGCTCCTGAGGTGACTCGGCGGCAATGATCCGCTCGTCCGTGGCGAAATCGAGCCGGTACGCGACCCAGTAGTCCGCATAGACGCGATCGACGCCAAGGCGATCGAGCTCGGCTTCCAGCGGGCGGAAGTCCGCCGGGACGAACATCCCATCTGCCCGCTCTTCGAACTGGGGGGAGTCGTTCATCCGGACGAGCCCGAACGTCGTTACAAACGTTGCGAGACCGATCGCGACCGCCGCACGCTGCCACGAAGTCAGCATGACCGCGAGAAGGAGGGCAAAGACGGGCGAGAGGATGTAGAGGTAGCGCGGCTCGTCGACAATCCACGTGAACGTCGATGTCGCCGCAATCAGTGGAAAGACGACCGCAACGGCCGCGAGCAGGCTGACCGGTGTCCGCCGCGTACGCACGACGATGATCACGAGAGCGACGTAGATCGCGAGCATCGCGACGCCTCCGATGGCAACACCGCCCACCCAGTCGAGGTCGAAGGGCACGCGGACGCCGAAAACCATGGGTAACGCACCGTTCATGGTTCCCCGCAGCCGGCTCACGAACGTCCCGGCGCCGGGTGGAAACGAGAACGACCACCAGTCGTGACGGACGTTCGAGACGAGCCAGGGCAGAAACCCCACGAAAGCGCAGGCGAGTGCAAGGGGGGCGAGCCGGAGCGTCGCGGGTCGACGCCAGATGAGCCAGAGAGCACTTACGAGCGCGATCGGAAGGAGCTGAGCGGACTGCCAGAGGCCGACGCCGACGACGAGCCCGAGCAGGATCGCATCTCGCCTCGACGGACGGTCGTACAGCCTGAGGATCAGCAGCAGGACGAGAAGCGCGAGAACGAGACCCGACCCGTAGAACCCGTGGGCGCGGGGCGACTTCCAAATCGCGTACGCCGGCCAGAGCCAGAACAGAACGCCGGCAGCCGTAGCACCCGGATCACCAACGGTTCGACGCCCGACCCGCCAGACGAGAACGGCCCCGACGGCAGTCAGGGCGAGAGGCACGACGCGCAGAGCCACAGTGCTTCCCGGGAAGGCGGCGAGCAGAGGCGCCGCCAGCACGCTCTCCACCGTCCCGCCATAGGCCTGCCCCCACATGAAGGCGGTGAACTCACCGTCGGCGACGTGGCGGGCCATCAGACCCCAGACCGCCTCGTCTCCGTCGAGTGCACCGAGACGTGAGCGCCACGCCACGATCCGCTCGACCGAACCGACAAGGACGCCCACGACAACCAGCACCCGCATGGCAGTGAAACGCACCGTCCGAGGCTACCGGGCTTCGCGCGGGATCGGATGTACGTACCGTTATGGCATGTGCGGAATCTGCGGCTCCGTCTCCCCCGCCCCGGGCGGGGTTGCGGTCGAGACGGTCGAGCGGGCCTGCGCCGCAATTCGTCACCGTGGGCCCGACCACGGTGCTGTCCGCGCCCTCGGCCGATGTGTGCTCGGCTACCGACGGCTACGCGTCGTCGACATCGCTACCGGCGACCAGCCGGTGGCCAACGAGACGGGCGAGATCACGGTCGTCTTCAACGGTGAGATCTACGAATTCGATGCGCTGCGCACCGAGCTCGTCGCGAAAGGGCACGTGCTCCAGGGCCGCGGCGATACCGCGACACTCCCGCATCTCTACGAGGAGCACGGTGACCGATTCGTCGAGCGACTCGAAGGCATGTTCGCCCTGGCCGTCTGGGATTCGAAGAGGGAGCGGCTCCTCCTCGCCCGCGATCGCTTCGGCAAGAAGCCGCTGCTCTGGACACAGCTTCCGGACGGAACGGTCGTCTTTGCCTCGGAGCTCAAGGCGCTCCTCGCGTTCCCCGGGGTCGAGCGGCGCGTCGATCTGGAGCGACTCGATGCCTACCTAGCGCTCGGATACGTCCCCGGCGACCGCACTGCCCTGCACGGAGTCAATCGCCTCCCACCAGGATGCATCCTGACGGTCGAGGGCGGCCGAACGAGCATCAGCCGATACTGGAAGCTCTCGTGGGAGCCCCGCACGCTGCCCGACGACGAATGGGTCGCCGCAGTGCGCGACAGCGTCCGCTCGGCCGTCCGCAAGCGCCTCGTCTCGGACGTACCCCTCGGAGCGTTGCTCTCTGGCGGCATCGACTCGAGCATCGTCGTTGCGGCGATGGCGGAGGCAAGCAGCGAGCCGGTTCGGACGTTCTCCGTTGGCTTCTCAGACAAGCGATATGACGAGCGCCGCTATGCCCGCATCGTTGCCGAGCGCTACGGAACGATCCACGAGGAGCTCCTCCTCGAGCCTGATGTAACGGCGCTGATTCCGCGTCTGGCCGAGGCCTACGACGAACCGTTCGGCGATACATCTGCACTGCCGACGTTCCTCGTGTGCGAGCACGCACGTCAATTCGTCACGGTCGCCCTTGCAGGTGACGGCGGGGACGAGGTCTTCGGTGGCTACGAGCGCTACCGGGCGCACGCGCTGGCCGAGCGGCTCGACCATGTCCCGCACGGTGTCACGGCCGCGGCTGCCCGCATGCTCCGGCTGCTCCCCTCGGCCCGTACGGTGCCGCGCTCGGCGGCGTTTCGGGCCGCCCGCTTTCTCGACACGGCGGGACTCGATCCGGGCGAGCGCTACGGCCGGCTGATGGAGATGGTTCCCATGAGCATCCGCGGCGAGCTCTGGACGGACGACGCGCGAGCACAGATCGGAGCGCTCCGACCCGCGGGCGGCCTCCTCGGCGCGCCGCGCGGCCCCGGGATCGCAGGTCTCCAGCTCATCGACGTCGAGACCTACCTCCCTGACGACCTGCTTTACAAGGCCGACATCGCCTCGATGGCACACTCGCTCGAGCTGCGGGCTCCGTTCCTCGACCATCACGTGGCCGAGTTGGCGTTGAGCATGCCCGATCGGCTCAAATTTCAGGGATCGACCGGCAAGGCCGCGCTCCGGCGCGCCTTCGCAGCCGATCTCCCGCCCGAGATTCTCGACCGGGGCAAGGCAGGGTTCGGCGTGCCAGTCTCACAGTGGTTTCGCGAGGAGCTCCGCGCGACAGCGGAGGAGGTGCTCCTCGACCCCTCGACGCTGGGACGCGGCCAGTTCAAGGCTGCCGCTCTCGAGCGCCTCCTCGCCGCTCACATGAGCGGGCGTGCCGACCACGGCGAGCGCATCTGGGGACTACTGATGCTGGAACTCTGGCAGCGACGCTACACCGACGAGGGCGAGTCGTGAGCAGGCGTGTCGCACTCCTGATCGTGACGGCGGCGGCGATCGTTCCTCGCGCCGTAGTCGTCATCGTCGAACGTCAGAGACTTCTCGAGGGGCTGACCGAGAAGAGCGACCGGTTCGCAACGAACCTCGTCAACAGCGGCACCCTCGGCTTCATTCCCGGCAGGCCGTCGGCCTTCACCCAGCCGTTGTATTCGCTCGTTCTCGCCCCGCTCTACGCGACCGTGGGAAGAAGCTGGCTCTCGGTCGCCGTTCTCCAGATCCTGATCGCCGCGGGTACAGCCGTGCTCGTCTACGCAATCGGAACGCGCATCGCTTCTCGCCAGATCGCCGTTCTCGCATCGCTCCTTGCAACGCTCCATCCCTACCTGATGTGGCACGACGTGCATCTGAATCGCGAGATCGTGGACGGTTTCCTGGCTGCACTCGTGACGCTCCTCGTCGTGCTCACGACCGAACGCAACTCTGTCCGACTCGCCGCCTGTACTGGAGCGGCGTGCGGATTCGCGGTGCTCGGGAACGCGCGACTCGCGCTCCTCCCGGCGGTGCTCGCCGTCTACCTCGCCTTGCTCCTGACCCCGCGGCGCCGAGCGGTCGGCGCCGCGGCACTCGTGGTCGCGGTCGCACTGCTCGTCGTAAGCCCCTGGATCGTGCGGAATCGAATCTCCGTCGGTTGTGTCGCGCTGACTACCGATGCCCGGGCGCTGTGGAAGGCGAACAACTCCTCGACGTACGAGGTGCTCGCACGCGGAGACTGGATCGATCAGGTTCCGCAGCTCGCGGGAGCGCCTCCGTGGCCCGAGCTCGCCGCCGACATCACCGAGCGAACGGGGCGCGTCGTCGAGGTAGACGAGTGCGCCCAGATGCGCCTGTATCGCGGGCTCGTGATCGACTTCTGGCGCGAGCATCCCGGGGAGAAGGCGAGGCTCTCGCTTCAGGCGATCGGGATGCTATGGAACCCGACCGTCACGGTCGACGAAAGCGGCCCCGACTCGGGAATTGCGGGCTTTGCCAAGAACGTCGTCGATCCTCTCTACGTGATCCTGCTCGCCGGATTTGCTCTCGTCGGCGCCTCGCGGCTCCCGCGCCGCTTCCTGGCACTCGTCCTCATCCTCCTCGGCTATCAGACGGTTATGGCCATGGTTTTTGCCGGCACCGTGCGGTACCGCGCGCCCTGGGATTTCCTGATCTGCATCCCGGCGGCGTTCGGGCTCTCGGCTGTCGTGACAATGATCAGGAATCGCCGGCAGCGGACCCGAACGGCATGAAGGTCCTCCACGTGCATCGCCTTCGCGGTGTCGGCGGCTCGGAGCGGCACCTGCTGACACTCCTGCCGGCTCTGCGGAGCCGCGGAGTCGACGCCGCCTTCGTCGGGCTCGACGATGCCGATCCGACACCATTTTACGCCCAACTGGACGACCTCGAGGTTCCTTACACCCGGCTCTCGGCCCCGCGCGACATCGATCCGTCGCTCGCCATTCGCCTCCGGCGCGCGATCGGAGCGTTTCGTCCCGACATCGTTCATACCCACCTCGTCCACGCCGACGTGTACGGCGCGGCCGTCGCCGGGCGCGCGACGGTCGTCTCGACCAAGCACAACGACGATCCGTTCAGGCTCGGTCAGTTCGGACATGTCGAACGGCTCTGCGCCCGTCGTGCGAGACACATCATCTGTATCACCGAGGCACTCGCCCGCTTCAACGTCGAACGCGTTGGGATTCCGGCCGCGAAGGTCTCCGTCGTGCACTACGGCCTCGACGATCTCCCGACCGCCTGGGGTCCCCGCGGCGGCCCGACCCTGCCGGCCGACGCACGCGTGCTACTCGCGATCTCACGACTCGAGCAACAGAAAGGGCTCGACGTTGCGATCAGGGCGCTGGCGGAGGTTCGCACCCGGCATCCGAACGCGGTGCTCGTCGATCTCGGACTCGGCTCGCAAAGAGACGAGCTGCAGGCACTCGCCGAGGCCGAGGGGGTAGCGGACGGCGTCTTCCTCGCGGGAAGCGTCGGTGACGTCACCGATTGGCTGCGTCGCGCGGAGCTTTTCGTCCACCCCGCCCGCTGGGAAGGCTTCGGCCTCGCGCTCCTCGAGGCCATGCTGGCGAGCCTCCCCGTCGTAGCGAGCTCGGTGAGCTCGATTCCCGAGATCGTCGAGCACGGCTCGACCGGTCTGCTCGTCCCGTCCGACGACGTCCCACGTCTCGCCCAGGCGATCGGCTCGCTCCTCGACGAGCCCGACCTCGCGCGAGCCTACGGAGGCGCTGGCCTCGCGCGTGCCCGCAGTAAGTTCTCCGTTGCCGCGATGACCACGCGGACGATTGCGGTGTACGAGTCGGCGCTCCGCTCAGGGCGATCGACGCCTGAGCTCGACTGAGAGGCTATCCGCCGCAGAGTCGGATGACTGCGTCGGCCCACGACGCAACGGAGTGGCGCTCGAGCACGCGCTCGCGAAGCGTGTGCCCGAGGCGATCCCGCTCAGCCGCCTCGAGAGCACCGACGGCGAGGATTCGTGCGGCGAGTTCACCGACGTTATCGAGCTCGAAGCGCAGGGGCGGATGGAGATCGTCGAGCAGCTCGTCGAAGAGCAGGTTCGAGACGATCACTGGCCGACAGGACGCACAGGCCTCGTACACGACCTTGTCCGGAGCGCCCTGGCGCATATTGTTGACGAGGGCTGTCGATCGGCCCAGAACGCCCGGAATCTCGGTGCGTGGGAGGGGCCCGCCGAGCTCGATCCACGGGCCTAGCTCGAGCTCCGTGACGAGCGCTTCAAGCCGTTCGAGGTTGGCCTTCTCGCCAGGGTGGGCGGACGTCCCGTGCGCGCGAAGCCGCACGTCCATGCCCGCTGCCCGCGCCTGCCCGACGGCACGAATGATCGTGTCGAGGCCCTTCGCGGCCGAGTACCGGCCCAGGGCCGTCAGCAGCGCGACGCCGCCACGCGACGACGCGGTGCAGTCGAAATCCGAAACGTCGATTCCATGGCCGATACCGACCACCTTCGGAGAGCTGACGGGAACGGAGCGAGTATCGACCGAGATGACGACATTCGAGGCGCGCACGGCACCTTCGAGCATCCTCGTCCGATGCCAATGTGCGTACCAGAGCAGGACCTTGGTTCCGACCGGGCGTGCGAGGGGTGCTGCGAGCACCGCATAGATCGGGCACATGTGAGCAAGCACTGCGGCAGGCCGCGGGCGACGGGCCAACTCGAGAGCGAGAGCCTGCTCAAACCGCAAACCCCGCCCCACGCGCGAGCCCGAGGCAAACGACCGAACCGTGCAATTCACCGGAAGGGCATCGACAACCGTGCTCTCGGCAAGAACGACCACCTCGTCCACACGAGCAGCAAGCGCCGCGATCTTCGCCACCGTGGCACCAAGAATCGAATCATTCGGATCGACCCTCTGGGTGATGAAGATCAGACGTGTCCTAGACAAAGTCGAGATCCCCGAGGGTGAAGGGTGGGGGCGTCGGCAGCTGGCCCACTCCCGAGAGCCGCTTTCCCAGAAGGCGCAACCGCCGGGGCGTGGGCACGAATCCGGACCGAAGATACGCCGAGCGAAGCGTCGCGCTCGGCTCCGTGACGAAGAGGCAAGCGAACCCCTTGCCGGCCTCGCGAACACCGCAGGAGAGCAAAGCACGCGCCGCGCGGGTATCTCCCTCCGCGACGATCAGCTCGGCGATGGAGATGCCTGGAACCCCGTGGAGCGTGGTTCTAGCGACAGCGGCAAACCCTCGCAACCGGCCGTCATCGAATGCGCCGAAGCACCGGTACTCTCGCGGCGATCTAAAGTAGCGCCACTCCAGAAAGCTCGTACCCACCACCGAACGGTCTTCCGAGCCGACCAGCCCATCGACACCTTCGGGTGACGTATCGAGCCGCCGTACGCGGATCTCCCCACTCCGGTAGACGCCGCTCGGCACGGCGGGCCACGGATCCGGCGCATCCACGGACCGGCCGGTGAGTACCCGCCCGAGCAAGAGTGGCCGGATGGGTCGAATCCAGACGCGCGGCCCCCGGAGGGCCGTCCACCCGAGCGCGCCGAGAAAGACGGGGGCGGTCGCCGCGTTCGGAAATGTCAACGCAAGATCTGCGCCCTGCTGCGCAGCGCTCCGCTCGGACTCCCGCTGCAGGCGCTGGAAGATCCCCTTGCCCCGGTACTCCGGGTGTGTGGCGACGAACTGCGGGAACGGAACGCGGACATCCTCCCGCTCGATTCGCAGCCGCATCCACGCCATCGCCGCGACACCGATCACCACCTCTCCGTCCACTGCAACCGTGATCACTGCGCGACCCTCGGGGCCGTCCTCGAACCACCAGTCGAATTCGTCGGCCGTGGAAGCGGTTCCCCAAACAACCTTCATGAGCGCTAGCACCCCGGATTGTCGCGAGCGATCGTATGGCTCGTATACGAGGCTCACCGCGAGGCCGTGCCGAGGAGGCGGTTCAGGAGGGTTTTCGCCGAGCTCCCGGCGCGCGTGTCCTTGAGGGCGAGTGCGTCGCAGGCGCCGGCGAGCACGAGTTCGAGCGTGCGCACCGGATACGGCTCGACGTTGTAGCGGCGCAACTGCAACGCATCGACGGCGCCGATCGCGTTCGAGCCGGTCAGCGTCGTAAACGCCACCCTGTATCCGAGCTCCCGCACCATTGAAACGTGGCGGGCGGTGAAGTCCGACCGCGAACCCTTGACGAAGGCATAGGCCTCGATGGGGCGGCCGAGCCTCTCCTCGAGCATCGACTTCGAGACGGCGAGCTGCCGCCGGGCCTCAGCGTCGGGCAGGGACGGCAATGGGACGTGGTCGATCCCGTGCGACTCGACACGCATCCCGAGCCTCTCGGCCGCGCGCACACCGTCCCAGTCGAGCACCGGATTCGGCACGCTCAACGTGAGATCGTGCGGCAGCCGCTCGTCCTGTCCAACGTATCCGACAGGAACAAAGATGACGCTCTCGTAGCCGAGTCCGTGGAGGATCGGGGCCGCATTGAGGAGGTTGTCGCAGTAGCCGTCATCGAATGTGATCAACACGGCCCCGGATGGGAGCGGCGCACCGGTGGCGAGCTGCCGGAGAACGTCATCGAGGCCGACCGGCCGGTAACCGAGCGCCTCGAGAGACTCGATGTGCTGGCGGAAGAGAGCGATGGGAACGCTTCCCGGGTTGTCGGCCAGGTCGTTAATCTTGTGGTAAAGGAGAACGCGCAGCGAGGCGCCGCCCGTTCGTGAGACCCTGATCCCGACCTCGCCGACGGTGCGATAGACCGTGTTCTTGATTCGTTGCTTGGTTCCGAACGCGGGCACACGGCGCAGTCTAGGAGCCCCGGCGGGCAACAACCGTGTCGACCAGAGCACGCATGCGCCGGGCGAACTCTTCCGGCGTCGCCGCCCAGGTCGCCGAGGCCGCGTGAGCCCCCGCGCCGAGTTGCACGGCGAGGTCACGGTCGGAGAGAACGCGCGTGAGAGCCTGCGCAAGAGCTCCCACGTCCTCTGCCGGCACGAGAACCCCGCTCACTCCGTCCTCGACAAGGTCAGGTATCCCGCCGGAGTTCGTCCCGACGACCGGACGCCCCCGACAGAATGACTCGACGAGCACCCGCCCCATTCCCTCACCTCGCGAGGGGAGAACGAGGAGCGTCGCGACATCCAGTGCTCGTGCGACTTCGACCGTCGTGAGCCTCGGTGTCCAGCGCACTCCCAGCTGTGGGTTCGCCACGAGCTCCCTCACGATTCCTTCAAGCCGACCCTCGCCAACGATGTGGAGTTCTGCCCCCGGGCACGCGTCAGCGACCTCCCGCCATGCGTCGGCGAGGACGTCGACGGCCTTGTAGCGCTCGAGGACGCCAATGAACAACGCGCTTCTGCGTTTCGGAAATGGAAGCGGAGGAGTCTCCGTGAAGGGCGCGAGATCCATGTACGCGGGGAAGGTGGCAATCGGTTCAACCCCTCTCGCGCGAACGAGCTCAGTCGTGAACCGGGAGACCGTGCGCACTGCGTCCGCCTGCCGCAGGCCCAGGTTGGCGAGCGCGTCGGCGACGGGCGTCAGTAGTCGCCGACCGGGCGATCCGTAGACCCGCGTGTTGTGGCGCCAGTCGCCGTGCACATCGAAGACGACCGGTACGCTCGAGCGCGTAAGCCGACGCCCGACGAGTGCCAGCGCCGTGTCCTCGGCACCCTGGACGACGACAACGTCAGGTCGGAAATGCCGGATCTCGCGCGCTATCCGTCCCGGCAAGAGACCGTAGAACGAGATACCATCGAGTCGCGCGACGGGGAAGCGAGAGACGAGGGTGAATCGGTCATCCCGCACCTTGCGCCCGGTTGCCGACGTACCGACCTGCCGCCAGTCGATCACGTCCGAGAGCGCGTCGAACCGCCGCTGCAGCGTCGGGCTGAGCGGTAGTGCGAATCGTGTTCGCGCAACGAGCAGAACGCGAGGCGACGTCGACACCTAGTACTCCATACTCCGAACCGCCCGGAAGGCGATGTCCCACGAGAGAAGACGGCGGTGGAAACGAACGAACCGACCCCCCAGAAACACGAGCTCGACATCATCGAAGTTGCGAAGGAGCTTTGTAACGGCGTCGGGTGAGAACATGTGAAGATGGGTTGGATCCTCATCGGGCGGGCGACCCCGAAGGAACGCGATGCGGCTCTGCAGGTGGTAAACGTTCGGCACGGATCCGACGAGCACACCGCCCGGTCGCAGAAGGCGGTGAGCCTCGCTCACAACGCCCTCCGGAAAGCGGACGTGCTCGAGCAACTCGCCCACGATCACTGCGTCGAAGCTCTGATCGGGAAACGGGAGTGCCGACTCGACATCAGCGAGAACCGTCTCGATCCCGAGCTCCGAAGCGGCTGCGAGTGCCACGCGATCGACGTCTACACCGACGACATGGTTGCCGTCGAGAAACGAGCGAGTGAGTGCCCCCGCACGACAACCGAGGTCGAGAATCCTCTTCTCTGGTGAACCAAGGGCGCTCTTGAAGAACGGGATCCGCTCGGGCACGTAAAGAAAGTCGCCGTGATTCCGGGCAGCAGAGTGATGCTCCTCGTAGAATTCGCTAAGACCATCGACTCGGTCGCTCATCGAGCGGAGTCTAGGCGAGGTGGACGGATGCAGCCCGTTCGAAACTCGACACCGTCCTGCAGACTCAGGTTCGACGGCAAGACGAGTGCTACGTCGCCGCCCGCTGGAGCTGTTCGACAACCGCGCCGAGCACGCGCTGTGCACCGTACTCCTCCACGGAAGGTGCAGCGTTCCCGGCGAGCTTCGCGCGCAGGCCTCCATCGCTGAAGAACCGATCCATTGCAGCGGCAAGCGCCGTCGCATCGCCGACGGAAACGAGCAATCCGTTGTGCCCGTCGACGACAACCTCCGCGACGCCTCCGGCCCGCGTCGAGATCACCGGAGTCCCGACGGCGAGCGACTCGACGACGGTGTGAGGGAAGTTCTCCCAGCTCGACGAGAGCACCGTGGCATCGGCCGCGCCGAAGAGGTCGATCACGCTTTCACGGGAAAGCGAACCGAGCAGGCGGACGCGGTCGCCGAGGCCGAGCCGTGTTATCTCGGCGGCGACGGCATCCCGCTCGTCACCGTCTCCCGCAATCAGGAGTGAGACACCGTCGACCCGCGCGATCGCATCGAGCATCAGGGGTAGTGATTTCTGAGCCGTGAGACGCCCCGCGAAGACGAGGGCGTTTCCCTGAAGGCCAAACCGCCTCCGAAGCTCATCACGCGAGGCGGAAGGACGCGTGTCCGGGGCCGGGTTTGGCATCACGCTGACGTGATCCGGTGAGACGCCCCAGGACACGACGAGGTCGCGGAGATAGCTGCTCGGAGTGAACACGTGCGACGCGCGACGCGCGACGCCGTCGCGGAGGTACCGCAGGGCACGGGTCGAGATGCTTCCGCCTTGTTCTCGTTGGAATTCATCGACGTCCCCCTGCACGACACCTCGCGCGCGCAGGCGTTCGAAGGCGGGGTCGCCCGTCAGCTTGATCACGATCGGCCGTCGCGCGATCGCCGAGCCGATCCCGCTGCGTCCGAACATTCCGGTGGAGTAGACCACCTCGGCTCTCTTGGCATGTCTCGTGATCAGGAGCAGCGAGTGCAGGTGCCGCAGGCCGACCGGAATCCTTCGTGGCGTGTAATGCACGGGGTACGCCTCGGGGCGTGGAGTCGTGGATGCAGTGATCACGACGGTAACGTGATGCCCGCGAGCGACGAGAAACCGGGCCACCTCGGGAGCGTGACTCGCCGGGCCGCCCACGTCCGGGGGCCAGATGCCAGAAACGATGAGCACCTTCATGGCATCAGCATTTCAGCATCGGTGAGCGCCTGGCCGCGATGCTCACGCCGAAGCCGAACGAGAAGCACGACCCAGGCGCCCGCAAAGGCTATCGTTGCACCAAGAACCGCCGCCGCTCCCCCGGTTGCACCCCACCGCGAACCGAGGATGACGATCGACGGCAGAAGCACGGTGATCTCGACCGCATGCGCCACGATCCGGAGCCCCGGCTTCCCAATCGAGATCGGGAACGACTTCGTCCAGCCGAGCACGAGCCGCAATGCCGCTGCCAGCAAGAGAATCCGCGCGGCGTCGGTCGCCGGGATGTAGTCCGACCCGAGCACGACACGGACGAGCCACGGCATCAACACCCATGCCACGGGAACGAGGGCCAGCGCGACCGCGGTTGCACCAACGACATACCGCCGCAGTGATCGGTAGGTCTCAGCGATCCGGCCCCGCTCGACATCGTGGGTCTGCTCGGTCAAGAGGATCAACCGAACCGGCGCGGAGAGCGCTTCAAACGCGGTGATCGGAGCCTGCGCGGCGCGAAAGTACCCGACCTGCGTGGCGGAGGAAACCACACCGAGGACAAGAGGCGCGAGCGTGTTGCGCATCGAGACGAGCGACGTGCCGATTCCGGACTTGAGGACGAAGCGGGTCAACTCGGCGCGATCGCGCCGGAGGCCGGTCGCCTCGGCGGCCGGGTGCTGCGCGAAGAGACGATGCCCGGCGTAGCCCGATGCGCAGGAGCCGATGATCTGACCGACGAGGATGCCGACGACGGCCCACGTGACTCCGTACTGAACCCCGATTGCCACTCCCACGAGTCGGAAGACCATCGCGAGCCCGCTGAAAATCGCTCTGAGGTCATAGCGGCCCGCGACGATCATCGATGCGCCGGCAATCCCTTCGGGCGCCTGGGCGATCGGGATGAAGGCGGCGACGAGCAGCGGGGCGGTCAACGCGGGTTCGTCGAAGAGCGCGTCGGCGAAGGGCACGAGCGCGAGGATGACGAGCGTCGCAAGGGCTCCACCTCCCCACTTGATCGCGATTCCGGCGCGAAACAGGCCACGCAGGCGGCCCCAGTCGTCCGTTGCGACGTAGCGAATGCCGTACTTAACGACGGCCTCCTCGACGGTCGTGTCGAGGAGGAGCTGAACGAATCCGGCGGCCGCGAGCGCAATCGTGAGAACACCGAACTGTTCCGGCCCGAGAACGCGGACCGCAATCAGTGTCCCGAGGATGCCGGCCGCCGTCCCACCGTAGAGCGCGGCAGCCGTGACGGTCCGACGCCTGAAGTCCCGCGAGGCCATCGGAACAATCAGTATAGGAGGCGCCGTGGACGCCCTTCGCCGACCCTCGTGCTCGACCGAAGCACTCGTGCTGGCACTCTGCTTGCCTTTCCTCTGCGTCCACGAGCGCTTCGACCCTGATGTCTCGATTGCGGTGGGGTCGACGAGCGTCGCCGTCGCGCTCTCGGATGTCGCAGTCCTGATCATTCTCGCGGCCGCGGTTCGTGTGGCCCGTCGGTCCGGACTCGAGCCACTCCGACGCGGAGGTTGGGCGCTCGTCGGGGCGATGACGCTCATCGCCCTCGTCCTCGTCGCGACGGTGGCGGGCCCGATCCTTACCGACGGCTATCCACTCGCGCGAAGCCTCGTGAGCGCTGCGAAGTTTGCCGAGTACGGGGCTCTCGTTGTCGCCGTACCGTTGATCGTCAGACGCCGTGCCGATGCAGTTGCCATCGCCGTCTCTCTCACTACCGTCGCAGCGCTCGCGGCGCTGGTCGGAATCCTCCAGATCATCGGCCTCGTCGGGAACTTCGACAATGTTCCGGCCGGGCGTCGCATGCCGTCGTTCGTGGGCTACCACGACTTCGCGGCACTGGCGGGCGCAACCCTTGGCATCGCGATCGCAACAATCGCCTCGGGGATGTGGTACAGCCTGCGCATCCTCGGCGCCGCTGCCGCGATCGCCGGAGTGATCGGCGTCGTCATCGCCGGAGCGATGGCAACCGTGCTCGCGTTGATTCTGGCCGGTGCTCTGAGCGTGGTCTTCATGGTCGCGCGGCGAACGTTCACCCTGCGACGAGCGCTTGCCATCGGAGGCATGCTCGTGGCGACCACGTTTGGAACCCTCTCTCTTCGAAGCGGAGACGTGGCCGACTACGTCGGATTTTTGGGGAAGCAGGAGGAGCCGAGCACGAACGTCGAGAGCTACTCGCAACGCACCGTCCTGTCGTACATCGGGCTCAAGATCTTTCTCGATCACCCACTGACCGGAGTCGGCTGGCAGGCATCCGAACTACCGGTCAACTTCGAGCCTCATCTCGACGCTGCTCGCCGCCGCTTCCCAGATGTTGCGGCGGAGGCGTTCCCCTCCGACCTTCACCGCTGGGGCATCCAGAACGCATACGTCCAGGCGGCTGCTGATCTGGGTGTGTTCGGCCTCGTGACACTGCTTGCAACGCTCGTGACGGCGCTACTGCGGGCGGGCGTCCGGGGTGTTCGCGGCACACCGACAACGGGGCCGGTGGCGTTTGCCATCGTGACCGGTATCCTCGTCTGCTCCGCCGAATGGGCGGCACTGGGGCTCGTTCCGGGTGTCACCACGACGGCTCTCATGTGGCTCTTCGTCGGCGGGGCAGTAGCATTGCCGCGTGGAGGCGACTTGCCCGACGACGAGCGAGCACCGTCATGAGCGCTAGGCTCGTGCTCGTCACCGGCGGTGCCGGTTTCATCGGCTCGAACCTGGTGCGAGCGCTCCTGCGAAACGGAGACCGCGTCCGCGTTCTCGACAACTTCTCGACCGGCAGTCGCGAGAACCTGGCTCCGCTCCTCGGCGACGTCGAGGTCGTCGAGGGCGACCTGCGCTCGTACGAACGCGTCCATGCGGCTGTGCGCGGAACCGAGGTCGTCTTCCACCAGGGGGCTCTGCCATCCGTGCCGCGTTCAGTTCAGGATCCTCTGACGACGACCGCTGTCAACATCGAGGGCACGCTGAACGTCCTCCTCGCTGCCCGGGACGAGAACGTTCGTCGGGTGGTCAACGCCTCCTCGTCGTCGGTCTACGGCAACAGCGGCGTGTTGCCTCGAACCGAGGATCAATCGCCCGACCCGATCTCGCCATACGCCGTCGCCAAGCTAGCCGCGGAGCGCTTCTGCACGAGCTTCAGCAGGGTCTACGACATGGAAGCCGTGTCTCTGCGGTACTTCAACGTCTTCGGGCCGCTACAGGATCCGAGTTCGCAGTACGCCGCCGTCGTTCCGCGGTTCATCCGCCTCATCGCCGACGGCAGACCGGTGACGGTCTACGGAGACGGTGAGCAGTCCCGAGACTTCACCTTCGTCGACAACGTCGTTAACGCCAACCTGCTCGCAGCGGAGGCACCGGGAGTGAACGGGATGTCGTTGAACATCGCCACGGGCGTCTCGGAGACGATCAACCGAGCTACCGACCTGATCGGCGAGATGATCGGGATGCCCGCCGAGCGAACGTTCGTCGCGGCACAACCGGCCGACGTTCGCGCCTCGCTTGCAGATATCTCGGAGGCAAGGAGGATGATCGGCTATGACCCGAAGGTGCCGTTTGCCGAGGGTCTCCGCCGTACCGTCGACAGCATCCTCAGCGAGGCGTGAGCGGGGTGGGAAGCATCTTTAGCTCGATCGACGACCTTGGCGAAGGCTACGGGTTTCGCAAGATCCGCAAGGCGCTCGGAATCGAGGCGTTCGGTGCCAATGCGCTCGTCTTCCCACCCGGCCAGGAAGGCTTCCTCCACTACCACGACCTTCAGGATGAGCTGTATTTCGTCCACTCGGGAACAGCACGCTTCGAGGGAGAAGGAGCGGAGCGCCTGCTCGGCCCCGGCGGGCTCTGTCACATCACGGCGACAACGCCTCGCAAGGTCTCGAACGCCGGCAAGGACGATCTCGTCCTGCTCGTCATCGGAGGGAGCGGCGGCTATGTCGAGCGAGACGGGCATCTCGTCGACCCTGACGACGCCGAACGCCGATCATCGTTCGGTCGCTAGCGGGCGACCACTGCTCCCTTGGCGTCCACGCCGCCGAACCGCATCGAACGCCTGGCGACGCCGCTCGCGGTGACACTTGCCGTCTCCGTTGTGTGGATGATCTGGGCGGTCGGAGCAGTCCAGCGTGACTCGGTTGACCGGTTCATCAACGTGGGAGAGATGTTCCTCGAGCAGGGATCCGGCTCGAGCGATGCCATCGACCGCCACCACGTCGCAGCCGTCGGGAAGGCAGGCTACGACGGGCAGTTCTTCTACTACGTGGCACTCGATCCGCGTGGAGCACCGGCCTATCTCGACGCGCCGAGCTACCGCTACGCCCGTGCGCTCTACCCCGCGCTCACACGTGCAGTCTCCGTCGGACAACCGACCCTCGTCCCCTGGGCGCTCCTCCTCGTTAACCTGGTCGCGGTGGCCGCGGGTACGCTTGCCCTCGCACTTCTCCTGCGCAGACGTGGAGCCTCGCCGGTGTACGCCTGCCTGTTCGGGTTCGCACCCGGGCTCTTCGAGGCGGTGTCCCGCGATCTCTCGGAGCCCCTGGCATACGCGCTCGTCGCCGGTGGGCTCGCGGCGTGGTGGTGGGACGAGGAGCCGCGGCCGCTGGTCGCCGGCGTCCTCTTCGGGCTCGCCGCTCTCACACGCGAGACGACGCTGCTCTTCCCGCTGGCGCTCGTCGTGGCAGCCCTCGTGGGGCTCGGCGACGTCGGCGCCAAGCGTGGTGAACGCAGGATCCGGTCGGCGGCCGTGCTGGGAACGCTCTCGCTCGCCCCCTACCTCGTCCTCCGCTTGGTGCTCCTCGCCTGGCTCGGCTCGGACGGAGCGACGCCGGAAGCAGCGCGCTTCCCGCTCGTGCCGTTCGGAGGCCTTCTCTCGCAGTGGCCGTTCAATCGCATCGTGCTCGAACAGGTCTGGAGCATCGTGATCCCAGCCATTCTCTCGATCGTCCTCGTTGCCTCGTTGACTCGACGGCTCGGCCCCTCGCTGATCGCGCTCATCCTCAATGTGGGTCTCCTCATCGTCTTCCTCCCGACACCGTCGTACGAGTCGATCGTCGCATCGTCGCGGATTGCGCTCGGCGTTACCTGCGCATTCATCGCGTGCCTCGCGATCCTGCCGGCACGGCACCGTGCAGCCGTCGCTCTAGGAATAGCCGTGTTCACGATGTCGCCCTGGTTCGACCTCTTCCCAACGGCGTACGGGCGCTGAAGGTCGCGCTCTACGGAACGAGTCGCTCGAAGATCTCGCGGGCAGGTTTACGGGCTCCGTTGACCGTATAGAGCCCGGACTGCCAACCCGCTCCGACACGCGACTCGTCGCGCAGGAGGAACCAGATCATCATGTCGACGCGGGGGTTCGCAGCAAGCTTCGCCCACGCCTGCTTCATGTAGAGCGCCTGGAGAGCCGGTGAGACGCCATACTGCTTGTCGGGCGGATTGGTCTGGTATCCATACTCCGTCACCCAGATCCGCATGTTGCCGTAGAGCCGAGCAACCTCTTTCGTCAGGACATCGAAATTCCCGAGCGTAATTGCCGTCGGAGGCTGCCCGCGCTTCCCGGGCGGTGGCTTCGTGGCGGGCGTCTCTGACGGCGAACCGTAGTAGGGGTGGTGAGCGTACGCGTCGAAGCCCTTTGCACCCGCTTTCTTCATTGCCCGGAGAAAGGCCAGCGGCGAGGTCGACGTGCGGCTCGTGCCCGGCTGGTTGTTCCCGCGCGGGGATGTGACACCGCAGGCAACCTTGTTCGAGGTGCGCACCGACTTGACGCCCTTCACGACTGCGTTGCAGATCTTCGCGTAGTCGATCGCGCTCTGGACAACCCACTTCCCGGTCGCTCCCTTGACCCACTGAGGCTTCATGAACACGGGATTGTTCGGCTCGTTCCAGGCGATCCACTTGCTGACACGGACAGCCGTCGTGCCGTCCGGGAGAGTGTAGGTGCCCGAGTAGCGCCGCGCTGCCGCGGTGACGAACGCCTGGAGATCGGCGGGACGCGAAGGTGCTGCGTTCCACCCGGCAGATGCGTTCGCCCAGGCAGGTGTCCCGATCACGGTAAAGATGACCCCCATCTGGTAGGCATTCGCGTATCGCACAGTGCGGTCGTAGGTTGCCCAGTCATAGGCGGCATCCCCGGGGTTTGACGCTGTCCCCGGCCGTCGGCGGGCAACACCGTTCGGTCCGCCCCACCAGAGGTTGACCCGAATCACCTGGGTTCCGATCTGCTGGAGCACAGGGAACACCTTGTCCGGGTTGCCATAGAGGATCTGCGCGTCGTCGTAGATCCCTTTCTGGATGAACTTCGACGCGTGCGCCGTGGACGCACCGATCAGGGCCGCGACAAGAGCTGCCGCGGCCGCGATGAGCGTCGCTCTACGCAACTGCGGCGTTCCTACCGAGCGAGGCCAGCGTTCGACGGAGACCCTCGTCGAGCTCGATCTCGGGCTCCCAGCCGAGGAGCTGGCGAGC
>JBKJVI010000033.1:0-3555 GCA_046590225.1 Gaiella sp.
CTCGGGACGCGGACGGAGAACTACCGCGCGACCGCAGACTTCTTCACCGACGATCTCGGGTTGACGCTGGTTCAGGAGGAGACGGGGCATTCGATCTTCCGGCTTCCCGGCGGCGAGGCATGAGCCGGAGGCTAGACGACCGACGCCTCGCCGAGCAGGGCTTTCGCCTCGGCGATGAAGTCCGAGTCCGGCTGCACGCGGTAGCCCGGGCCGAGGGCGAGGGTGCGCGCGCCCATCGACGTTTCGAGCGCCACGTACACCGGGGACTCACCCGGGTACTCCTTGACGAGGCGCGCGAGCTCCGCGATCGTGCCGGCCGCTGCCTGCCGGGCGTCGAGCTTGAAGCGCACGTCGCGTCGCTCGACGACTGCCTCGAACGGGGTCAGCTCGAGAGCGATCAGCTTGGTCTCCCCCGCCTGCTTGTGGTCGACCCGACCCTTGACGACGAGGATCCTGTCGGCGACGCACAGCTCCCGCACCGACGAGTAGATCGCCGAGAAGACGACGACCTCCGCCGACCCGGTGGGATCCTCGAGTTGGAGGAAGACCATCGCTTCGCCCTTCTTCGTTGTCAGGTGCTTGATCGCCGAAATGATGCCGCCGACGGTCACCACCTCGCCGTCACGCCTTCGCTCGATCTCGCCGAGCGTCGCGTCGGTCTTGCGGCGCAGCTGGTCGCGCACCGCGCTCAGCGGATGCTCCGACACGTAGAGCCCAAGCGTCTCCTTCTCGAGTCTCAGAAGCTCGGCCTTCTCGAACTCGGCCGCGGCGATCGGAGGATGATGCTTGCGCGTCACCTCCGCCTCGACCTCCGCCTCACCGAAGCCCATATCGAAGATCGACCCCTGCCCGGCGAGCCGGTCGGCGGCGAGCTTCTGACCGTAGGAAAGCGCCTGTTCGAGCACGCCGAGCATGCCCATCCGCGAGGACCCGGTCGAGTCGAGCGCACCGCACTTGACGAGCGACTCGAGCGCCCGCTTGTTCACGACCTGCGGATCGACCCGCTCGGTGAACTCCCAGATCGTCGTGAACGCACCCCCGTCCTTGCGCGCAGCGATGATCGCGCGCGCGGCGTTGTCGCCCACGTTCTTGACCGCGTTCAGACCGAAGCGGATCTTGCCCTCGACGACCGCGAAATCGGTCGCCGACTCGTTGACGTCGGGCGGCAACACGTCGATTCCCATCTCGTCACAAGCGTTCACGTAGATCGGCACGCGATCCTTCGTGTTCATCACCGACGAGATGAGCGCCGCCATGTACTCACATGGATACTTCGCCTTCAACCAGGCGGTGCGATAGGCGATCAGCGCGTAGCAGACCGAGTGGGCCTTGTTGAAGGAGTAGTCCTGCGACGACTCCATGTCCTTCCAGAGCTGGTTCGCGACCGACGGCGTGACGTTGTTCGCCGCGCAGCCGTCGAGGAACTTCGGCTTCAGCGACGCCATCAGCTCGTGGATCTTCTTGCCGATCGCGCGGCGCAGCGTCTCCGCCTCGGCACCCGTGAAGCCGGCCATTGTCTTCGCGATCTGCAAATACTGCTCCTGGTAGATACAGGTCCCGTACGTCTCCCCCGTGATCGCCTTGAGCCGCTCGTCGATGTACGTGATCGGCTCGCGCCCGTTCTTGCGCGCGGCATAGCTTGGGATGTACTGCATCGGGCCTGGCCGGTACAGCGCGACGAGCGCGATGAGATCCTCGAACTCGGTCGGCTTCACCTGGCGCAGCGCGTCGCGCATGCCCGACGACTCGAACTGGAAGACGCCCGACGAGTCGGCACGCGAGAGCATCTCGTAGACCTTGCGATCGTCGAGCGGGATCGCGCCGATGTCGAGCGCTGTGCCGTTTTCAGACCCGGCGTCGATCAGCTCCACGGCCTTGTCGATCACGTCAAGGTTACGGAGGCCGAGGAAGTCCATCTTCAGCAGCCCGAGCGCCTCGACGTTCTTCATCGAGACCTGCGTCACGATCTCCTGGTCTGCGCCCTTCTGCTGTAGCGGGACGACCTCGATCAGCGGCTGGGCGCCGATCACGACGGCAGCTGCATGAATCGAGTCGGCGCGCGTCAGGCCTTCGAGCGGCTGGGCGAGATCGATGATCTCCTTCGCAACCGGATCGTCCCTGACGGCATTCGCGAGCTCTCCCCCGGGCTTTAGTGCCTCCGCGAGCGTCTGGCCCGGGCCTTCCGGGATCATCTTCGCGAGCCGATCGACGGTGCCGTAGGGGATCTCGAGTACCCGCCCGGCGTCGCGCACCGCAGCGCGTGCAGCCATCGTCGAGAAGGTAATGATCTGCGCCACGCGGTCACGCCCATACTTCTCGGCCACGTAGTTGATCACGCGCTCACGACCCTCGACGGCGAAGTCGATGTCCATGTCGGGCATATCCTTTCGAGCCGGGTTGAGGAACCGCTCGAACATGAGCCCGTAGCGCATCGGATCGACATCGGTGATGGCGAGGCAGTAGGCCGCGAGCGAACCGGCAGCGCTACCGCGGCCCGGCCCGACCGAAACGCCGTCGCGTTTGGCGAAGTTGATGAAGTCGGCGACGATCAGGAAGTAGTCGGCGAAACCCATCTCGTGCACTGTTTTCAGCTCGAACTGGAGCCGCTCGGTCAGCTCGGACGTGACCCTGTCATAGCGCTTGCCGAGACCCGCCTCGCACAACTCGACGAGATAGTCGAACGAGTCGCGACCCTCCGGCGTCGGAAATTTCGGCAGCAGGATCCGGTCGAGCGCGATCTCGACGTTACAGCGATCGGCAATCTCGAGCGTGCGACGCATCGCGTCCTCGTGCCCCGGGAAGTCGAGCGCCATCTCCTCCGGCGTCTTGAAATAGAACTCGTTCGTTCCAAACTTCCAGTGGCTCGGATTCTTCAGCGAATCACCCGACTGGATGCAGAGCAGCGCCTCGTGGGGGTAGGCGTCGGTCGCGTCGAGGTAGTGCACGTCACCCGTCGCGACGAGCGGCAGGCCTCGCTTGGCGGCGAGCCCGGGAAGCGCCTGGAAGACGGGCTGCTGTATGTCCAGGTGGCCGTTCTGGAGCTCGACGTAGGTGTTGTCGCGGCCGAAGATCTGCTCCAACCGGTCGAGCTCCATCTCCGCGTCGCCCATCCGCGCCTCGGAGATCGCCTTGGACACGCGGCCCGAGAGGCAGCCCGACAGCGCAATCAGGCCGGGCGCGTAGGTCTGCAAAAGCTCCCAGTCGACCCGCGGGCGGTAGTAGTAGCCCTCGAGGAAGCCGAGCGAGCAGAGCTTGATCAGGTTTGCATAGCCTGCCGTCGTCTCGGCCAGCAACGTGAGGTGCGCGCTGCCCTTCGTCTGCTTGTGCCGGTCGTCGGCGACGTACACCTCGCAGCCGATGATCGGCTTCACGCCCTGCTTGTGCGCGTGCTTGTAGAGGTCGATCGCCCCAGCGAGTGACCCGTGGTCCGTGAGCGAAACCGCCGGCATCTCGAGCCGGGCCGCCTTGTCGACGAGCGCCGGGATCCTGCATGCCCCATCGAGAATCGAGTACTCGGAGTGGACGTGGAGGTGGACGAACGGAGCAGACATCGGG
>JBKJVI010000047.1:0-22231 GCA_046590225.1 Gaiella sp.
AAGAACGAGCTCGACACGCAGGCGCGCACCCGACTGCTGCAGCGCGCTCTCGTCGACGCCACCTCCGTCGATCTGCGCGAACGCCTCGGCGAGCGACTCGCGCGGGATGCGCCCCTCCGCCTCGTACTCGCGCCGCCGTCGGATGCGATGGTGCTGCTCGGCGATGTTGACGAGCTGGAAGAAGAGCGCGAACGCCCGCAGTACCGCGGCCTGCCTGTCGTGATCGAGCGAAGCGACCGCTTCGCCGAGCGGATCGCGCGATCCGCCGGTGCGGGCTGCACGAGCGAGCGCGCGAATCCGCTCCTCGTCATCGAGCATCTCCTGACCCTCCTGCTCGACGAGCACGCGCCCGAGCAGATCACCGAGGAGGCGAACGTTGGCACGGAGAGCGGTGTCCGCGGACATGCGTTCACCCTAGAGAAATTGCGAAACCCGCCTCGCGGAGCGGGTTTTGGATGATGGAGCCAGGCGGGATCGAACCGCCGACCTCTTGCGTGCCACGCAAGCGCTCTCCCAGCTGAGCTATGGCCCCTTGACCACAGATTGTAGACGCTCGAGACCGAAGTCGGCCGCCCAGTTCACGAACTGACTTTGATTGTTCCTCGTCGGATGCACCCGGAGTTGAAGCGTCACACGCCCGGCAATCTGCTCGACCGGGATGTAGAAGCAACGGCGCAGCGCGAAGCAATACGCCGCGATACCGTCGATCTCGTCGGCTTCATAGCCACGATGAAGGAGCCCCTCCTTCGTTCGACGGCAGCGCCGACAGCGAACCACGATGACCGAATCGTGCAGGTTGGCCCATTTGCACTGGACCCGCAGCAACCTGCCGTCGACATCGAACACCATGTCATAGCGACCGCCCTCGGCGACGGGCCGGTAGACGCCAACCCCGAGCTCGACTGCGCGGGCGGCGATAGCCAGTTCAGCGATTGCGCCCTTCTGATCGGTCGACAGCATGTTCTCACTATAGAGAACAGGTCGGACGTTATCGTTGCCACGCGAGGCAACGGATCAGGCGCTTGCGGCCTCGAGCTTTGGCACGTCGTTCCAGAGATCCTCGAGTCGGTAGAACTCGCGCGTCTCCTCGGTGAAGACGTGGAGGACGGTGTCGTAGTAGTCGGCGATGATCCAGGTGCCCTCGCGTTCCCCCGCGACCGCGCGCGGCAGGAGCTCATGATCGCGCTTCATCGCGAAGTGCACCTCGTCGCTGATCGCCTTCGTTTGACGCGTGTTCCCACCTGTCGCGATGACGAAGAAATCGGTGTAGTCGCACACCGTGCGCATATCCATGATGGTGATGTTCGTCGCGAGTTTCTCCTCACAGAGGGCGGCGATGCGGCGAGCTTGCTCGAGCGATGTCAGGTCGGTCAGCTTCCTCGGTCGGGACGGGAACGGGACGTCATGCAGTCGGCCCAAGTGTACCGGCGGTTCTGCGCCATCACCGGGCGCGGTACAGCCCGAGGCGGTCTATCTCCGCAGCGACCGCAGCCGGCACGAGGTCGTCGATCGGCAGCCCCGAGTGGACTCTCTTCCTGATGTCGGAAGAGGACACGGCGAGCGGCGTGATCGGGAAGAGCTCCACGCGCTCGGGCATCACCAGGGAGCGGACGACTCGCTCGAGATCCTGGAGATCACTGCCTGGACGGGTCGCCGCACCGATGCGTGCCAGCTTGAGCACGCGGTTCGGCCGCGTCCACGTCGGGAATGCCGCGAGCTCGTCCGCGCCAAGAAGAAACAAGGGGTCGTCAAGGCCGAGCGCCTCGAGGGAGTCGACGGTGCGGCAGAACGGGTCGAGGCTCACCACCGCCTCGTCGAGCGTCGCGAACGCGAGCTCGGCAAGGGCAAGCCTGGCCTCGGGCGCCGTCTCGACGTCCTTGTGGCCCGGATCGACCACGACGCGGACGAGGAGCCGCGAGAGACCAAAATGGTCGATCGCTTCACGCGCGAGCGCGAGGTGCCCGTTGTGCGGCGGATCGAACGCGCCACCAAAGATTCCGACATTCTCGCTCACTTCTCCCACACGACGACCTCGTCACCGATCTCGACCTCCGAGCCCGACCTCACCCCTGCGTCACGCAGCGCTGCCTCGAGCTCCTCCCCCTCGGGCGCCACACCGACGATCCGAAACCCCTGGCCGGTACGGAGAACGCGGAACTGCCGTCGCTTCGGAGGACGGGGCCGATACTCGAGGAATGCTGGAACCTCCTCGACGACGGGAGCCGGTTCGGGAGCAGCCTGTTTACAGAGCGAAAAGAGCAACGTCTTGAGCTCGTCGATGCCCGCCCCCGTCGCGCATGAGATCCGGTGAACCGCAACGATACGCTCGTCCTCGACGGTGAAGGGCGCTGGATCGGGGTCGAGGTCCGACTTGTTGAGGACGACGAGCTGCGGTCGCTCGCCGAGCCCCGCTCCGTAGGCCGCGAGCTCGCGGTCGATCACGCTGAAGCGCTCGTCCGCGTCTCCCTCCGAGGCATCGATCACATGAAGCAACAGCCGAGCACGCTCGAGGTGGGCAAGAAACTCGTGGCCGAGCCCAATGCCCTCGCTCGCACCTTCGATCAGCCCCGGCACGTCCGCAACGGTCAGCTGCCGGCCGTCGCGGCCGTCGACCGTGCCGAGCATCGGCGCCAGCGTCGTGAACGGATAGTCGGCGACCTTCGGCTTCGCGTTCGAAATCCGGGAGAGGAGTGAAGACTTGCCGGCGTTCGGCAGGCCCGCGCAGGCGGCGTCCGCCATCAGCTTGAGATGAAGCTCGAGCTCGAACGACTCGCCGGGCATCCCGGTCTCGGCGTAGCGCGGGGTCTGCCTCGTCGGGGTCGCGAAGTTCGAGTTCCCGCGCCCTCCCCCGCCTCCGCGTGCGAGTACGACACGCACCTCGTCTTCGCGGAGATCGGCCACGACCATGCCGTCCTCGGCCTTCGTGATCTGCGTTCCCACGGGAACGGTGAGGACAACGTCTGCGCCGTCCGCCCCGTGCTTCCGCGTGCCGCTGCCGTTGCCTCCACGCCTCGCGTCGAACACCGACTTGGCCCGGAACGACGAGAGATCGCGGAGATCCTTGTCGGCGACGATGATCACATCGCCGCCACGCCCGCCGTCACCGCCGTCCGGCCCACCCTTGGGCACGAACTTCTCGCGACGGAAGCTGAGCCCGCCGTCGCCGCCGCGGCCCGCCTTGATGCGAATCCGTGCGCGATCATGAAACATGCTCATTCGCTGCTCCGTCCGGTACAAGGAGGGAGACCGTCGGGCGCCTTCCGACGCGAACGCGCGGTCCCAGTAGAACGTGTGACAAGAGCCATGACCAGCAAAGGGTACGTCCACGGACGAGCCGAGAACACCAAGAGCGCCCTATCTAGCTGGTTCCGTGTGTCAGCCCGGAAGCACTGAGATGAAGCGCTTGTCACCCGAGCGGCGGAACTCGACGACGCCTTCACGCTTCGCGAAAATCGTGTGGTCTCGTCCGAGGCCAACGCCGTCGCCGGGCCGAAATCGCGTACCGCGCTGGCGGACGATGATCATCCCGGCCTTCACTTCCTGGCCGGCGAAGATCTTCACGCCAAGGCGCTTGCTTTCCGAGTCACGACCGTTTCTCGAGGAGCCGAGCCCCTTTTTATGTGCCATCTAGCTCTCCTCCTCCGTCACGGGCTCCGCGGTCTCCGTTGCAATGTCAGGCTCCGTGGCCGGCGCTACCTCCGGCTTCGCGGCCGCCTTCGGCTTCGGCGCTGCCTTCGGCTTCGCTACTGCCTTTGGCTTCGGCGCTGCCTTCGGCTTTGGCTCGACCACTGTCTCCGTCTCGACCGCAGCCGCCTCGACGACCGCTGCCTCCGCCTTGGGCTTTGCTGCAGCCTCGGGCTTTCCTGCAGCCTCGGGCTTCGGCTTCGCAGCAGCCTTCGTCTTGCCGCCGATCGACGCGATCTCGATCTGCGTCAGGGCCGAACGGAATCCCGTATGGCGCTTGTAGCCAGTGCGCTTCTTGTACTTGCCGATCCGGATCTTCGGGCCGCGCTGTTGGCCGAGCACTTTGACCGTGACGGTGACGTCCTTCGGCGAGAGCGCGGGTGCTCCGTCGCCACCGACGAGCAAGACATCAGGCGTGAACGTCTTGCCGTCCTCCGTCGGGAGCCGATCGACGAGCAGGCGCTGCCCTTCGCTGACGCGATACTGCTTGCCACCGAGGGAAATGATTGCGTAGCTCATGCGAGTTGGGTCTCCGACGCGGAAAACGCGGGCAGGTGCCCGCGAGCCGAAGGAGTGTAGCGAACGCAGCTCATCATCTGCGGTCGAAGTCGTCGAGCCACTCTGACATGGGCACGTACCCCGCGTCGCCCTGCTGCGGGGTTGCGGCAGACGCTGCCGGCTCCTCGACCTCAGGCTCTCCGGGGGAGGCATCGGGAACAGACGACTCGACGGCGGCCTCGCGCTCAACAGCCGCGACAGCAACGGGGATGTCATGGAGGGCGGGAGTTGCGCTCTCGCCGGCGAGGTTCCCGACCCCGTTTCGCTCGCCCTCTCCGATCGCGACGGCGTCTCCTGTCGCAACGGGCTTCTTACGGTGGTTCTTACCGCCCCTGCTCCCTCGACGGGTCTTGCGCTTGACAGCGGGAGGCTCGTCGCCGTCGCTCGACACGCTCTCGGCAGGCGCCTCGGTCTCAGCGCTCGCCTCGGGGCCGTCGCCATTCGACGGCTCCGCGACGTCGCCCACGCTCGAGACGAGAGCCTCGACGACATCGGGCGACGGCGCCTTCTCTGCCGGACCGCCCGGAACGTGAATGCGTGGCGCACGGCGCCGGCTCGGGCTTCTCGGAGCAGCAGCGGGAGTCGGCGTCACAGAACCGTCGGCCGCCTCTTCTGCGACGACCTCCGAGGAGATCTCACCATCCGGTGCGTCCGCCAGCTCAGCGTCCTCACCGGGCTCGGCTGCACCTTCGACGCCCGCGGCTGCGCCGGCCGGCTTGCGGCGGCGGCGACCGCCACGTGAACCACGACGCGTTCGCTTCTTGACCGGCGTGGCTCCATCGATGTCGGCGCCGTCCTCGGCAACGTTGCCGTCATGGGCCTCCAGGGAGGCGTCATCGGCGTCCGTCTTGCTCTCGGCGTCTTCGACGACGGGTTCCGAAGCCACGTCGAAGGGCTCGACCAGATCATCCTCCGCGACATCGAGCTCCTCGGCGCCCTCCTCGGCGGTGGCAGCTCTGCGCTTGGCCGGCGCTCGTGTGGGCTTCTCGGCCTCACTCTCGAAGGTGATCGGACCGGCGCCCATGTCCTCCGTGACGAGCGTCGCAAACGCCTGTCCGTCGAGAACGCGCCCGATCGTCACAGTCGCCTTTTTGCCGACCAGCTTGGCAGCGTCGGCCACGAGAACATCGAGACCGTCGAGCTTGCCGGCTCCGGCGGTCGCGTCGTAGCGGCCGACCTCCCCGAGCTTGATCTCGACCGTCGATCCCTCGGCCACGTTCACGGCGGGAGCCAGGTCGACGAGCTTGCCTTCCGCGAGCACCGAGAAGTGATCCGTGTGAATGTGTCCCTCGGCGGCGACGAGGAAGAACCGACGCCGTGTCGCCTCCTCGATTGCGGCAAGGCGCGACCCGCCCGGGCCGACGACGAGCTCGAGCACGCGCGGGTGAAGAGCGATGCGATAGGCCTGTACGCGGCTACCCGGCGCCGAGAGCGCCCGGAGCTTCCGCTCGACCTGCATCGCGACGGTGTGATCAGAGACCACGATGCCGTCGCCGGCGCACGTGGGGCACTTCCTGGTCAGGATCTCACGAGGCCCGTCGGTGACGTTCTGACGGGTCATCTCGACGAGGCCGAGCGGAGAGATCTCGACGACGTACGTCTTCGTCCGATCCCGCTCGAGCTCGTCCCGCAGTGCATCCTCGACAGAGGCGCGATTCTTGGGGTTGGCCATGTCGATGAAGTCGATCACGATGATCCCGCCGATGTCGCGCAGTCTCAGCTGGCGCACCACTTCCTTCACGGCCTCGAGGTTGTTCTTCGTGATCGTGTCCTCGAGACGCTGGTTCGAGTTCTTCGAGCGGGAGCCGACGAAGCGACCGGTGTTCACGTCGATCACGGTGAACGCCTCGGCGTAGTCGAACACGAGATACCCACCGGAGGGAAGATCGACGCGGCGATCGAGGGTCGAAGCGATTTCCTTCTCGACACCCGAGCTCTCGAACAGCGGCTCCTTCTCCTTGTACCGGTGGACGCGCTCGATCATGTGGGGCGACGTCTTCTTCAGATAGCTGACGATGCGCTTGTGCGTGCGCTCGTTGTCGACCTGCGCCGACACGAAGTCACCGGCGAAGAGATCACGCACGATCCGCAGGGGCAACTCGGCCTCCTGGTAGACGAGGCTCGGTGCAGCGGCGCCGTTCGCGCGTGCCTGGATCGTCTTCCACAATCGCTGGAGGAAGACGAGGTCCCGCTCCACGTCCTCCGCCGACGCTCCCTCGGCCGCGGTGCGGACGATGACGCCGCCCTCCTTGACCTCGAGGCCCTTGATGATGTCCTTGAGCCGAGCGCGCTCGGCGTCCTCGAGCCTGCGGGAGACGCCGAGACCTTCGCCGTTCGGCACGTAGACGAGGAAACGGCCGGGCAACGAGATCTCTGTGGTCAGCCGGGCGCCCTTCGTCTTCATCGGATCCTTGACCGCCTGCACGAGCAGCTGCTCGCCCCGGCTGATCAGATCCTGAATCTTCTTGCCGTGTCGCTTTCCTTCGAGCTCGGGCACGACGATCTCGTCGACGTAGAGAAAGCCGTTCTTCTCGAGGCCGATCTCGACGAACGCGGCCTCCATCCCGGGCAGCACGTTGTCGACCGTGCCGAGGTAGATGTTCCCGGCGATCGACCTGCGCTCAGGGCGCTCGAGATACACCTCGGCGACGCGGTCGTCTTCGATGATGGCGACGCGCTGCTCGCCGATGTCGATCGAGATCAGTAGCTCACGCTTGGCGGCAGGAAGCGGTGCACGCCGCGGGGGCTGGCGCCGCCGCTGGGTCGAGCCACCCTGGCCGCCTGTGCGGCGGCGGTCGGCATTGCGCTCGGCGCGCTGGCTGCGCTCAGGCTTCTCCCGGGCCGGATCCTTCGGCTTGTTCCCGGCTGCGGGCGACGGGTCGGGCGTGGA
The DNA here is from genome assembly GCA_046590225.1 of Gaiella sp. Taxonomy (GTDB): domain Bacteria; phylum Actinomycetota; class Thermoleophilia; order Gaiellales; family Gaiellaceae; genus Gaiella. The sequence continues at coordinate 7,133 of JBKJVI010000047.1, forward strand.
GCCGGCGTCGACTGCAGCTGCTTCACCGGCGGGCCGCTTACGACCACGACCACCACGGCTGCCACGCCGTCGCTTGTTTCTCAGTGCCTCCGATTCGGACTCTGCGCCCGGTGCTGCCGTGACCGCAGCAGGGCGTACCTGGGCAACCTGCGGCTCAGGCGGAGCTTCCTGAACCTCGTTTGTGGCGCCCTCGGGCGCGGTCTGCTCGTCCTTCTTGTTCTTCCATCGAAACCAGGGCAAGGGTTGCCTCTCTCTGTTGTAGCGCGCGCGGGCGCACAGAACCCCACCGGGGTGCCGGCCTCGCGCAGCGGATGTCAAAAACCGTGGCCATGATCAATAGGGCCTCGCGGTCCAGGGTATCAGTGCGAGGCGCCTGCGGCCGCGGGGCCTGCCGTGGCGGGCTCAGGCTGCAGCCGGGCGAAGACGCGTGCGACGGGCGCGCACGGCGCGGAGGCGCTGATTCAAGCGTGCCCAGGCCCAGGGCTCCACCTCGGCGTACCGCTTCTCCGACTGGGCGCGCGTTGCTTCCAGGTACTCGAACCACGCATCGGCCTCTTCGATCTGGAGCAGTTCTTCGGCGAGCTCAATGTCGGGCACCGGCACTCCCTTCGGATCTCGGTTGCATCCTCGTGTCGATGCGATCCTAGGACCCGGTCCGGACGACATCCCTCGCTAGATGCGACGAAGGGCAGTGCCGAGAGCACGCGTGCCGCCGTAGGCGAAGGCAGCGCGGACGATGGGCCCGCTGACGGGAAGGCGCCGAACACACGCTCGGGCGGAAACGCCGGTTCCGATCGCGGCGAGAAGATACGGGCCAGCTGCTCGCAGGAGCCCCTCGGGGTCACGCGGGAGTGTCTCACCCCGTGAGACGCCCAGAAGCAAGAGCATGCGCGCCTGCGCCAGCGCGAGCAACGGGAGCTGCGCGTGCGTCATACGCGCCGAGGCTGCGAGCGCAGCATTCGCGAGGGCCGTCGTCGAGATCAGCCTCTGCGACACCGGCGCTCGCAGGATCGGCAACCGCGCCGCAAGCGATGGGCCATCGGCACCCGCCGCGCGGGCAATGGCGTTCGCGATCTCGGCGACGCCCTCGTCGGATCCGGCATCGACGACATCGTCGGCAAGAACGTGCGGGATCCGCATCGTGCCGCCGCGGCGGACGACGATCACCGGGGTTTGCTCCTTCGCGAGCCTGCGCAGGACGGCGCATTCCATGGGCGTCGGATCGCCCTCGATGAGCCGCACGACAATGGCTGCCGCCAGCGGATGACCATTGCTCGAGATCGCGCTCCGATCTCCGCCCGCAGCGAGCGCCGAGGCGAGAGCCTCTGACCCCGGGCCGGTGATCGTGATCTGCGGCGCTGCACCTTCGAACCCGCGTACCTCGCGAACGAGTCCGCTGATCTGGCCGATACCGATTCCGGCCGGCATCAGCGGAACCTCCCCGACGTGCCTCGGGCGTGGATCGACTGGAGCACGCCGATGGCCAGGAGGTTGGCCACCATCGACGAGCCTCCGACGGTCACGAACGGGAGCGGGATCCCCGTCACGGGAGCGATACCCATCGTCATCCCGACGTTCACGAAGACCTGGAAGAGGAATGCCGAGACGATTCCACCGGCGACCACCGCTCCGTAGAGGTTGCCGGCAACCGTGATCACGCGAAGCGCGCGCCACACGACGAGCAGGTAGAGGAGGAGCAGGATCGACGTGCCGACGAACCCACGCTGCTCCGCAAACGACGCGAAGACAAAGTCGGTCGCGTGCTCGGGGAGGTAGTCGAGACGGGTCTGGCTCGCTCCTTCCACGCCGCGACCCGACAGCCCGCCGGCGCCGACCGCTGTTCGAGACTGGGTGACGTTGTAGGTCAGGTCGCCCGGGTCGCTGTCCGGATTCGTGAAGCCGATCAGTCGTTCGGTTTGATACGGCTTGAGGACCTGAACACCGGCGGCAGGAAGGAACCACAGAACACTCGCGACGACGAAGAGCCCGGTCAGGCCGAGGATTGTGAGGTGGAGCCAGCGTACGCCCGACAGGAACAACACGCCTGCGAGCGCGCCAAGGTAGACGAGCGCACTCCCGAGGTCGGGCTGGAGAAAGACGAGGATCATCGGGACCAGTCCGAGGCCCACTGCGGTCATCACCGTCGAGATCTCACCGACGCGCCGGCCGCGTTCGACCATGAAGCCGGCAAGAGCGAGCACGAAGAACAGCTTGCCGAACTCCGACGGCTGGAACTGGAACGGCCCGACATCGATCCATCGCTTCGACCCGCGAATGGCCTCGGCAACCACGAACACGAAAACCATCAACCCGATCGTTCCGCCGTAGAGGAATCGCCAGTGCCGCTGGAAGAGCGAGGGCGGCGTTGCGATCGCGACGACCATGCCGATGGCCCCGAGCGCGGCCGCCGTCGCCTGCCGCATGACGTAGTAGTCAGGGTTGCCCGGGACGTCGAACCGCGTTATCCCGCCGATCGCCCAGAGCCCATAGCCCACGAGTGTGGCCGCCGCGAGAAACAGCACCCAGTCGAGCCGGCGCAGGATCGATCCGAGATCGAGAGCACCGAACGACGGCGCCCGGACAGACGAAGGTGATCGCGTATCGACGATCAATCGACGTTCACCACCTGCAACGGCGGGGCCTTCTTACCGAAGTACTTCTCGAAGACCCGCAACGCTGCCGGAGCAGCGGCCGCGGAGCCATGACCGCCGTTCTCGATCACGGCGCAGACTACGAGCTCCGCATCATCGGACGGGCCATACCCGCACCACCATGACTGGTCCTCGAGATGACCGACGGGATACCCGGGCAGGTTGACGACCTTCTCGGCGGTGCCTGTCTTGCCTGCGATCGAGATCCCGTACCGCGAGAAGACGCCCGAGGACGTTCCGTTGGTCGAGTGCGTCGCAGCCCATAGCCCCTCCCGCACGGCCTCGAGAGCGGCCGGGTCGACACCGGCATCGCGCGGCGGCGGGGGTGGGAATTGCTGGAGGGTCAACGCCTGTTGTCCCGTGATTCCCTGCTGCTCCGCGCCCGAGACGACGTACGGCGTCACGAGCTTGCCGCCGTTCGCGATCATCGCGTAGAAGCGCGCCATCTGCAGCGGCGTCACCGTGACGTCCTTCTGGCCGATTGCGAGCTGAATCGAATCTCCCGGGTTCCAGGCCTTGTCCCAGTCGCTCTTGAACGTCCGCTTGCGCCAGGCGGGCGTGGGAACCACCGTCTGCCACGACGGGGCCTCGTTGCCGATATCCAGCCCGGTCGGCGCCCCGAAGCCGAACTTGCGGGCCCATTGCTGCATCCGGCTGCGTTCCGTCGACCCACCTTCGTAGAAGCGATTCCCGACGGTGTAGAAGTATGTGTCGCAGGAGGTAGCGAGTGCCTCGGGAAGGTTCATCGGCCGGTTCACGTACGGATCCCAGTTCTTGAACTTCTGCTTGTCTCGGCCGTACTCCGCCGTGGGCGTGCACTGGATCGACGAGTACGGCGAGAGAATGTGCTCCTGCATCGCCGCGAGCGCGGTGACCGGCTTCCAGACCGAGCCCGGTGGGTAGGCGACCTGTGTGACGCGGTTGAGCCCGGGGTAGTCGGCGGCCTTGGCGGCGGCGTCGTTGACGAGCGGCGCGAGCTTGTTCGGGTCGATCCGACCCACGTACACGGACGGCTTGTAGGTCGGGTACGACGCCATCGCGCGCACGGCGCCGTCACGTGGGTCGATCGCGATGATCGCTCCGCCCGCGACGTTGAACTGCTTGTTTGCTTTGGCGAGCGCGACGCCCTCCCGGATAGCGCGCTCGGCCGCGCGCTGAACGTCGATGTCGATCGTGAGTCGCACCGCAGTGCCGGGCACAGCGTCACGTCGGAGCTCGAGCGGGCTCTGCTGGCGTCCTCGCGAATCGACACGGATCTGGGCGGCGCCGGCCGTCCCGTTGAGGTATTCGTCGAACGTTGCCTCCACACCCGATTTGCCGATCTTGTCCCCACCGCGGTAGTCCTTCCGTGCAGCCCGCTTTCGCTTCAACTCCTCGGGCGAGACCTCGCCGATGTAGCCGAGGACCTGTGCGGCGAGAGACTGATAGGGGTAGTCGCGCAGGTAGGTCTGCTGGATCTGCACGCCCGGGAAGTCCGCGGCGTGCTCCTGGAGGTAGAAGACCTGATCGTCGTGCACGGCGGTCTTTACCGTGATCGGCGTCAGGGGGTCTCCGCCTCGGGCATCGACCTCGCGGGCAAGGCGGCGAACAGGAACATCGAGCACCGCAGCCAGCTGCTTGATCATCCGATAGCGCCCCTCCTGCTTGGGCATGTCACCGACCCACAGCTTGACGGCCGTCCCCGGGACGTTCCCGACGATCACGCGACCTTTCCGATCGAGAATCGGCCCACGAGGTGCCTCGACGCGGATCGTCCGGAGCTGATTGTTCTGGGCCGCGTCGAGGTACTCCGCACCGGAGAGCACCTGGAGCGACCAGAGCCTGAAGAAGAGGAGGGCGAAGACAGCAAGCGCAATGACACCGAGAACGCCGACCCGAACGGCAAGTCCCGGTGTCAGGCGATAGGGCGCGCTGATCGACGGATCGGGCGGCAGGAATCGCGAAGACGTGTTGCGTCGCTCACCGTAGGGGGCATCAGACAAGGAGCTCGACCTCTCTCGCCCGATCGGCCCGCTCCGGCGCACCCACGATCCGACGTGTCAGCCCGAAGACCGGGTAGATCAGGGCCGTGTTCCAGATCAGCGCCGCAGGGAGAGCGACGAAAACAACGCGAGCCGAGATCGGCTCACCGAGCATCGACTGGAGTGCGTAGCCACCGATGCCAACGAACACCGTCGCAGCGAGAGCCGCGAGAACAGGGGCATGCGGACGCCCCCGTCCCGTTGTCTCGCCGTACCGTCCCGCCCAGTAGCCGACGAGCGTGAGGAGCAACGAGGTAAGCCCCAGCGTGCCGAGCGTCGCCACGTCGACGATCAGCCCGGCGAAGAAGCCGGCCACCGCACCGGTCACGGTTCCACGGAGCAGCGCAACCGAGACGAGCGCTACGAGGAGGACATCCGGGCCGCCGCCATCGATCGTCACCGACGAAAAGGCTGAAACCTGCAGGATCGCGACGACGAAGATGATCAGTGCAACGCGGACTCCGGTAGCCGAATTCACTTCGGGCCATCCTTGAGAACGAGGATGAGTACGGCGTCGACGCGCTCGAAGTCGGCGAACGGGTCGACCTGGATCTGCTTCCAGAGATCGGTATCCGCCTGGCCGACACTCGTAACGCGGCCGATCGGGATCCCCTTCGGATACAGGGACGCAAGCCTGCTCGAGCGCCACCCAGCCGTCACGATTGTGTCCCCGACCGAGACCTTCACCTTCTTCGGAACGCGATCGAAGATCAGCGTCGACGCCGACCCACGCCCGTGCTTGACGATGCCGGCCGCACCAGACTTGACGTCGATCGCCGACACCGCGAGTTGCTCATCGCTGAGGAGCGTGACGCGGGAAGAGCGCGAGTACACGCGGGTCACACGACCGAGGAAGCCGTCGGCTGTCACGACGGGCGCGTCGAGCGCCACACCGTCGTTCGAGCCTGCCGCGACGACGACCTCCTGCGCGAAGCTCCCACTCGGACGGGCGATCACGGCGGCCGCAAGCCCCGTGTAGTCGTCGGGGAACCGGGGGCCGTCACGGAACGCGAGGAGTGCCTTGAGCTTCGCGTTCTCGTTCGCTGCAAACTGGTTCTGGATCACCTGTTGGCGCAGCGCCTCGGTCTCCTCGCGGAGGCGCTTCGCGTCGGAACGCGCGGTGAGCAAGGAATCGGCCCACCCGTACACGTCACGGAATGGTTGTGCCACGCGCTCGCCGGCGATCGTGAACGGCCGCAAGGCGCTCGCTGCGGCGCTCTCCACGGACGCGACCGGTCCCGAATCGGGCTTGCGAAACGAGAACGTTATAAGGACGAGTGCGAGCACGACGAGGATCCCCACCACGATCCGCCGCCTGAAGGCGGAGGTCGATCGTGAGGGTGGCTTGCCGGTGGCGGGACGCCGGACGGGAACGCCCAGCACCGCCGTGCGTGCGGTGCGATGACGGGGCACAGATGTCGATTGTACCGTCCCGGAACGGCGCGCGGCCCGGCGCAAGGGCAGTCTTAGCGGGATCCGAACATGGTGACGAGAAGTGGCGTCGGAGAAACGGGCGCCTCTCTAGCGGCGGTAGCCGTTGCGCCGTTTGCGCGAGCGTTCCGAGCGAACGATCGTGTCGAACTCCTCGAGGCTGCGCCCCGACCCGACTGCAACACATGTCAAAGGACTCTCCGCGAGGTGGACGGGCATCTGCGTCTCGTGGCGGAGCCGCTCGTCGAGACCCTGGAGCAGGGCTCCTCCACCTGCAAGCACAATTCCTCTGTCCATGATGTCCGCTGCCAGCTCGGGAGGCGTCTTGTCGAGCGTGGATTTGATCGCATCGATGATCTGCGAGACCGGATCCTCGAGTGCCCGTCGAACCTCCTCGGACGAGATGACGACCGTCTTTGGCAAGCCCGTCAGCATGTCACGCCCACGCACCTCCGCCTGGACCTCCTCCGCCAACCGGTAGCCCGACCCTACCTCGAGCTTGATCTCCTCCGCCGTCTGCTGGCCGACGAGCAGCTTGTACTCCTTCTTGATGTGCGTGACGATCGCGTCGTCCATCTCGTCGCCGCCGACACGCAGCGACTGGGAGACGACGATGCCGCCGAGAGAGATCACCGCGACCTCCGTCGTGCCGCCGCCGATGTCGACGATCATGTTTCCGGTTGGCTCCCCGACCGGCAGACCGGCCCCGATTGCGGCGGCCATCGGCTCCTCGATCAGGTAGGCCTGGCGCGCGCCGGCTGCGAGGGTCGCGTCCTCGACCGCCCGCTTCTCGACGCCGGTGACTCCCGATGGGACGCAGACGATCACGCGCGGGTGGGCAAAGCGATGCTGGTGCACTTTCTGGATGAAGTGCCGCAGCATCTGCTCGGTGACGTCGAAGTCGGCGATGACGCCATCCTTGAGGGGCCGGATCGCCGAGATCGTGCCGGGCGTTCGCCCCAGCATGCGCTTCGCCTCGACACCGACGGCATGGACATCGCCCGTCCGTTGGTCGATCGCGACGACGGACGGCTCCGAGAGCACGATGCCACGACCCCGCACGTAGACGAGGGTGTTAGCGGTGCCCAGGTCGACCGCCATGTCACGGCCGCCGAATCCGGTGAGAGCGTTGAACCAGCTCATGGACGGCGCAGTCTAGCTGGGGATTTGCAGCAGGTTCGGCGCTCTCTCGGAGAGCACGTCGACGAGAAGCGCTCCCGGAAGTCCGACGACATTGAGGTAATCGCCCTCGATTCCCGCGACCAGGCGGCCACCGATGCCCTGGATCGCATAGCCACCCGCGCGACCACGCCACTCCCCGGTCGAGATGTAGTCGTCGACCTCGGAGACGGCAAGCTCGCGAAACGTCACCCGGGTGACGGCGTGCTCGACGACGGAGAACCCCGGGCCGAGGAGACAGAGGCCCGAGACGACGAGGTGCGTCGCGCCGGCGAGTCCTCCTACCATGGCGCGCGCGCCGCTCTCGTCCGCCGGCTTCCCGTACAGGCGTCCATCGAGATGGACGGTCGTATCGACCCCGAGCGTGATCGCCCCGTCCTCGTGCACCGAGACGGCTTTGCCCTCCGCGTGCGCGCAGACAAGCTTTACGGGGTCGGCGTCGGGTGGGTCGTGCTCCTCGTATACGGGAGCGACCACGTCGAACGGGATCCTGAGCTGCTCGAGGATCGCCCGTCGCTGTGGCGACGTCGAGGCGAGGACGAGCGGCATCACCGCTTCTTCGCGACCCAGATCTCTTCCACGGGCCACTTGCGTGACCACTCGGCCGAGAAGCCCTCGTAGAACGCGTGGTCGACGGCGTCATCGGGAGCGTAGAGCTCGACCAGATCGATCACCTCGAAGCCCGCATCGCGGAGCAGGCGAAACAGCTCTCCATGCGGCAGCTGCCATTCCACCCCGAGCTCGCCGGGCCATTCGAGGCGGCCGAGGCCACGCTGCGGCCGCACCATCGTTGCTGTGGGCGCGCCTTCGTCCGGCGCGCAGAGGATCGAAAGCGTGCTGTTACGGAGGAACCACAGCCGTCCGCCCGCGCGGAGCAGTCGGTGTGCCTCTGGGATCCAGCGATACGGATCGCACCAGATGATGGCGCCGTACTCGGAGATCGCGAGATCGAAGCTCTCCGCGGGCAACGGAACGTCCTCCGCGCTCGCCTCGACGAGCGGGAACTCGATCCCGAATTCGCGCTGGCAGCGGCGCGCGGTCTCGAGCTGCGCGGGTGTCACGTCGACTCCGACGGGCCGTGCCCCCCGCTTCGCGAGCCAGGCCGAGACGTACGCCGTGCCGCAGCCGAGTTCGACGACGTCCAACCCGTCGACAGCGCCGAGCGTATCGAGCGGCGCTTCGGGAATCCCAAAGACACCCCAGGTGATCTCCTCGGCGGCCCAGGTCGAACTCGCTTTGGCATCCGTGTAGGCCGCGTTCGACCGCGTCCATTCCTCGCGGTTGTGTTTCGCGTCGTCAGAGATGTCCGTCATTCGCGGATCACGCCATCAAGGGTACGCGAGGTAGCGAACCGCCCACGCGGCGATGACGCCCGAGACGAAAACAGCATCCTCACGGTGCGTGAGGAGGTGATCGGCCCCGTCGATCGCGACGAAGCTCTTCGGGTGCTTCGCCGCGGCGTAGATGCTGCCCGCGCAGTCGATCCCGACGATCTCGTCGGTCGGAGAATGGAACAGAAGCAGCGGCCGTCGAAGCTGGGCGATCGACGTCGCGAGTCGCACCGCAGCAACATCCTCGAGAAACGCACGCCGGATCGTGAACGTCCGACCGGCGAGCGCCACTTCGGCTTCACCGGTGATGGCGATCTCCTCGGTCGACGCAGCGAACAGATGCCGGACATGACTCGGATCGTCCGGCGCCCCGATCGTGCATACCGCCTTGACCTCCGGCGCGCGCGAGGTCGCAGCCAGGACCGCTGCGCCACCGAGGGAGTGCCCCACAAGAATGGCCGGTGCCGAGTACTTCATCCGCAGGTGGTCGGACGCGGCGACAAGATCATCGACATTGGAGGAGAACGTCGTGTTCGCGAACTCTCCGTCACTCGACCCGAGGCCTGTGAAATCGAAGCGAAGCACGGCAAAGCCGTTCTGCGCGAGCGCGCCGGCAATTCGCGCAGCAGCAAATGTGTCCTTCGAACACGTGAAGCAGTGTGCGAACAGGACCGTGGCGATGGGTGGCCCCTCTGGCAGGTCGAACCGACCTGCCAGAAGGTCACCCTGTGACCCGACGAACGAGAGCTTCTCGCTCCGTACGGCCATCAGGACGAGCCGCCCCTCAGAGAAGGCCGTCCGGGAAGAACAACGAGAGCTCACGCCTGGCGCTTGCCTTCGAGTCCGAGCCGTGAACGATGTTCTCCGAGAGGAGCGTGGCGAAGTCGCCACGGATCGTGCCCGGGGCCGAATCGGCCGGGTTCGTTGCCCCCATCATCCCCCGTACGCCGAGGATGGCGTTCTCGCCGCGGACGGCGAGCGCGAGGACGGGACCTGACGTGATGAACGTGACGAGCTCGCCGAAGAACGGCCGCTCCTTGTGCTCGGCGTAGTGCTGCTGAGCGAGGGCGCGAGGGATCTTCAGCAGACGGGCGCCGCGCAGCTCGTAGCCGCGGCGCTCGAAGCGGGAGACGATCTCGCCGCAGAGTGCTCGACGGACGCCGTCCGGCTTGACGAGGACGAGTGTGGTTTCAGTAGCCATAGTCGCGGAAGCCTAGTCACTCCTGCTCGTCTCCGGAGGGGAATCAGCTCGAGCGGCGCGTGCGCAGCGGCTGGAGCGGCTCCTCGCCGAGCGCCGCCGACGGTGGGACGGGCTCCGCGCAGTACGGGCACGCCTGCCAGATCGCCTCGAGAGGAGCACCGCACGACGAACACGCCTGCTTCAGACGCGTCGTGCAGACGGGACAGACGAGGAACGACGAATCGACGTGCCCACGGCAGACGGGGCAACGCAGATCACGGTCGGCGAGGCGCTCTTCGAGAGCACGGTTGTCGAGTTCGCGGTCACGCCGCTCCTCGATCGAGTCTGGCGGCCGCAGAAAGAGATAGACGATCGGCCCGACGAACGGCGGTACGAGACCGAGGACGGCAGCCATGCCGACGAGCCACGGATCCTCGATCCGGCGGCGCGCATCCTTGAACACCCAGAACGCCGTCGTCAGCCAGAACACCGCGACGAGGAACCCCGACAGGTTGCGGGCGAGAATCCACGTATTCGAATCGAAGAAGGCTTCGGCAATCATCGGTAGCGTCCCGCGGTCAGAGAAGAACCTTGCCGAGGATATACCCGAAGGCGAACGCCGCACCGACGATGACCGTCACCACGATGAGCGCAAAGGCGAGGGCACTGAGTCGCTCTCTCATCCGCGAGCGTCGCCTCATCGTCGAGCAGCCGCCTCGAGGTCGGCGAGGAGGTAGAGCGATCCCGTTACGAGGACGGGCTCGCCCAGGGCGTGAGCACGATCGACGGCGGCTGACGGGTCGGCGACGATCTCGACGTCGGTGAAGCACCGCCGAGCCCGCTCGGCGAGATCGGCCGCTGGCAACGCGCGTGCGTTCGAGGATCCCGTTGCGACGAAACGGGTGCCGACCGTGGCGAGGCGGGCGAGCATGAGATCGACATCCTTGTCGGACAGGATGGAGGCGCAGATCGTGTAGTCGGCCGCCGGAAGACGCTCGAGGAGCCAGGAGATCCCATCCGGATTGTGCGCACCGTCGCGGATCTCACCGGGCCTCGCCTCGAGCCGCCCCGGGAGGGACACGGGCTGCGGGAGGGCGACGGGACGACCGACGAAGGCGGCGGCTGCCTCGAGCGCACCACCGAACTCGATCCTTCCGGCCGGAACGAACCGGCGATACGTGTCGTCCGGGAGAATCACTACTGTGCCGTCAGTATGGGCAACAGCAAGCTTCTCCGCCGCTATTTCCTCGACGGTGTCGCCGAGCACATCGGTGTGATCGAGCCCGACGTTCGTAAGAAGTACCACCCTGGAGCGCAGAACGTTTGTGGCATCCAACCGACCTCCGAGTCCGGCTTCGACCACGGCGACATCGACCTGCGCATCCGCAAAGGCCCACAACGCCGCGGCGGTCACCGACTCGAACTGGGTTGCCCCGATTCGCTCAGCGTCCGGCCGGATGTGGCGCAGCGCAGCCGCGATGTCCCCGGGGTGGCCGTCGATCCGCAGACGTTCGCTCCAGTCACGAATGTGCGGCGAGATCGTCGAGCCGACCGTGTGGCCGTTCGTGAGGAGAATCTGCTCGATCGTCAGCGTCGCGGTGGACTTGCCGTTCGTTCCAACCACGTGGACGGCTGGGTACTCGTCCTGAGGATCGCCGAGGGCGGAGAGCAGGGCCTTCATCCGGTCGAGCCCGAAGCCGTCTTCCGGCCAGGGGCTCAGACCTGCGAGCCAGGCGATCTCGTCGCTCATACCGGGCTCCCCCACGATGGCCGTAGAGGACGGCGCCGACGGGGCCATCGTGTGACGCTCCTCGCGGCGCGGCGCGTCGCCAGCCTGCTCCGCGCGATTGTTCGGCCGCGCACGATGCGCCCCTCAGGCCTCTGTTGTGGAGAGCGCCTCGAGCTCGCGCCTGAACCGCTCGAGCTTCTCGCGCTCCCCGTCGACGACCGCGGGAGGCGCGCTCGCGACGAACGTGCCGTTCGCGAGCATCGCCTCGGCCCTCGCGATCTCCTTCTGCAGTCGCGCGATCTCGGGCCCCGCGTCGCCCGTGACCTTCTGTCGCTCAGGCCGCACGACCGCTGCAAAAATCCGCCGCTCGTCATCGGAGTCGAGCACGACCTGGACGCCGCTGCGCCGGAACGTGACCGCTGCGGCCTGGATCCGCTCGAGCGCCCCGACATCGGGAAGGAATCGGTCGTCGGGCTCGAGCCAGGGCGACACGATCAGTCGCCCCTGCTGGCCAGGCAGGTACGACCAGATCTCCTCCGTGACGTGCGGAAGCATTGGATGGAGCAGCACAAGAAGTCGCTCGAGCGCGGCAACCCCGGTCGCAGCCACGCTCGGCTCGTGCTCGTAGAGACGTGGCTTGATCGCCTCGGCGTACCAGTCGCAGAAGTCGTCGAACGTAAGGTGATAGAGCACGTTTGCCGCGGTCGCGAAGTCGAACGCCGCCCACGCCTCCTCCACCTGCTCGCGCGCGCCGTCGATGCGAGCCAGGATCCATCGCTCCTCGAGCGCGGTCGGCTCGACACGCGCCTCGACATCGCCCGCGTTCTGCAGGATCAGGCGGGAGACGTTCCAGAGCTTATTCGCAAGCTTGCGTCCCTCCTCGATCGCACCGGGCGAAAAGCGCACGTCCTGTGTCGACGAGATCTTGAGCAGTCCGTAGCGCGTTGCGTCGGCCCCGTGCGCGTCGATCATCTCGATCGGGTCGACTCCGGTACCGAGGCTCTTCGACATCCGCCGCCCGTCCGTAGCGAGCACGGTCGAGTGGATGATCACGTCGGCGAAGGGCACCTCGCCCATGACCTCGAGCCCCGCCCAGATCATGCGGTTCTCCCAGAGGCGAATGATCTCGCGGGCCGTCGAGTTGACGTTCCCGGGGTAGTAGGCGGCGAGCTCGGGCGTCTCATCCGGCCAGCCCAGCGTCGCGAACGGCCAGAGGGCCGACGAGAACCACGTGTCGAGCACGTCGGGGTCGCGCGTCAGCGCGACGCCCGCGCCCGCGCGTTCCTGCGCCTCCTCCTCGGTCAGGGCGCAGATCGCCTCGCCGTCAGGCGTCGTCCAGATCGGAAGCTGATGACCCCACCAGAGCTGCCGCGAGACGCACCAGTCCGGCGTCTCTTCGAGCGAGGCAATGGCAAACCGATGCTGCGACTCCGGATGGAAGCGCACCGTCCGTTCGCGCAGCGCCTCGATCGCCGGTCGGGCCGGCTCCTCCATCCTGCACCACCATTGCAGGGAGATCAGGGGCTCGATCCGCGTGTGGCAGCGCTCGCACGTTCCGACGGCGTGGCGGTAGTTGTCGCGCTTCACGAGCCGACCGCGCTCTTTGAGCCAGGCGACGATCACGACATCCGCCTCCGCCTGCGTCAGCCCACGAAGGGCACCGGCGTGCTCGTTCATCCTCCCGTCGAGCCCGATGACCATCGGCTCGGGAAGGTCGTGGTCGCGCCCGATGACGAAGTCGGTCGGATCGTGACCGGGCGTGATCTTGAGCGCGCCGGTGCCGAACGCCGGATCGACGCGCTCGTCGGCGATCACCGGAACATGGCGCTCGAGGTACGGCACGACCACATGGCGGCCGATCGCAGCCGCGTAGCGCTCGTCGCCGGGATGCACGGCCACGGCGACGTCTCCCGGGATCGTCGCCGGGCGTACCGTGGCGATCACGATGCCGTCCTCACCATCGCCGTCGGCAAACGGATAGCGGACGTACGTCAGCACGTCGTCCATCTCTTCGTGCACGACCTCGAGATCCGAGATGGCGGTCTGGTGGTGAGGGCACCAGTTGACGATCCGGTTCGCCCGATAGATCCAGCCCCGATCCCAGAGACGGACGAAGAACGTCGTCACCGCGCGCGAGTACCCCTCGTCGAGCGTGAACCGCTCGCGCTCGTAGTCGAGCGATGCGCCGAGGCGTCGGTACTGCCTCATGATCGTGCGGCCGGTCAGCTCGAGCCACTCCCACGTGCGAGCAACGAACGCCTCGCGGCCGAGGTCGTAGCGCGTCAGCCCTTCGGTTGCGAGTTGCTTCTCGACGACGTTCTGGGTCGAGATGCCGGCGTGGTCATACCCCGGCTGCCAGAGCGTGCGGTAGCCGCGCATGCGGTGCCAGCGGACGAGCACATCCTGAATCGATCCGTTCAGCGCATGCCCGAGATGAAGATCGCCGGTGACGTTCGGGGGCGGCACGCAGATGACGTAGCTCTCCTCCCGCGTTGCCCCGGCGCCGGCCGCGTAGTGCCCCTCGGCCTCCCAGGTGCTCTGCCAGCGCGCCTCGACGCCGTCAGGCTTGTAGAGCGGTTCCATGGGCACATCGGTCTCCATCGGCAGTCAAGTGTACGGCGCGACGCGTCGACCTGGCACCGAACCAGAGCCGCTGGGCCCGGTCGCTACGCGCCTCGGCCGAGGAGCCCTCCCGACGGCGCGCATCACCGAGGACGGCAAACGCACTCCCTACGGCACGACGTGCGGCCGAGCAGACTACGACGCGGCGTTGCCCGCAGCCGTGCCGAACTCGTCGCCCGCGTCGGCCGCCCCGCTCGTGACGAGGGTCGGACTGAGGCCCTTCGAGATCGTCTCCTTCGTGATCACGCACTTGGAGACGTCCTTGCGGCTCGGCAGCTCGAACATCACGTCGAGGAGCGCGTTCTCGATGATCGACCGGAGCCCGCGGGCGCCCGTCTCGCGATCGAGCGCCTTGTCGGCGATCTCCCAGAGCGCGTCCTCGCGGAACTCGAGCTCGATCGAGTCGTACCCGAAGAAGCGCTGGTACTGCCGCGTGAGGGCGTTCTTCGGCTCGGTCAGGATCTGAACGAGGTCCTCGCGGCGGAGCTGGTGCACGGCGGAGATCACGGGCAGCCGGCCGATGAACTCGGGGATCAGGCCGAAGTTGAGCAGGTCTTCGGGCATCACCTTGGTCAGCAGCTCGGCGCTCTCGTCCGACTTCTTCGAGCGGACGTCCGCGCCGAAGCCGACCGAGTTCTGGCCCACGCGCCGGCCGATGATCTTGTCGAGGCCCGCGAACGCGCCGCCACAGATGAAGAGGATGTTCGTCGTGTCGATCGAGAGGAACTCCTGGTGCGGGTGCTTGCGCCCGCCCTGCGGCGGCACCGAGGCCACCGTCCCCTCGAGGATCTTCAGGAGCGCCTGCTGGACGCCCTCGCCGGACACGTCGCGCGTGATCGACGGGTTGTCGGCCTTGCGCGCGATCTTGTCGATCTCGTCGATATAGATGATCCCGCGCTGGGCCCGCGCCACGTCGAAGTCCGCGGCCTGGATCAGGCGCAGGAGGATGTTCTCG
>JBKJVI010000032.1:0-7480 GCA_046590225.1 Gaiella sp.
CGAGCGCGAGCTCGCCCACTGCATTGCAAGCGACGCCCACGGCCCGGGCGTGCGCGACGCCGGCATGTCGGCCGCCGCGAGGGCGGTGGGTGGGGGAGAGATGGCCCGCTGGCTGACGTACGAGGTGCCTGCGGCCCTGCCTGCGAACCGCCCCCCACCGCCGAGGCCGCAGCTCGCGCGCCGCGGCCTGGTATCGCGCCTGGGGCGGTAGTGCAGGGGCGCGATTCCGTCACCGCGCAAGTCGGCTGCCGCTATGGAACAATTGAGCCGGCACCCTCCACGAAGCGAGCGTGCGAGAATGCGTCAGGCCCACCGCCGGCCCTGACGGCTCGAAGAGTCCCCCGCGACGCGGCCCGCCTTCCCAGCAGCGCAACGCCGTTGCAGGAAACGCTCATGTTCCCGCTAATTCGTACCGATAGTTGGCCTGATATCTGGCGTGACATTTTCGGCAACTGCGGGAGGACATTCGATGGAGGCAAGCAATCAACCGGTGAAGTACGACGGCGACGACGAGGGGCCGAGCAAGGTCCTGACGATGGTCGTCGCGGTGATCGTGATCGCCGTCATCGGCGGGATCGTCGCGTGGATTCTGATCGACCGCTCCGGAAGCGACTCCTCGGTGCCGACGACGACGACAGCGAGTGTCGACACGCTGGGTCCCAAGATCGTTTCGGCATCCGGGCTTTCGAAGGAAGCCGGCTCCCTCGGCCAGCCCGTCTACTGGGCCGGAGATGTCCCTGGAATGAGGATCGAGTTTTCGAGGATCACGAATGGCAACGCGTACGTGCGCTACCTGCCGGCCGGCGTGAACGCCGGTGACCCGCGCGCCAAGTTCCTGATCGTCGCCACATATCCATTCCCCGGTGCCTACGACGCACTGAAGAAGGTCTCGAACGGCAAAGCAGTGGACGTGAAAGGCGGTGGCCTTGCCCTCGTGTCGGAAGGTAACGCAAAGAGCGTGCACGTCGCGTACCCCGGCGTCGATTACCAGATGGAGGTCTTCCATCCTTCGGCGGCCAGGGCTATTGGCGTCGCGACCTCCGGGGACGTCCAGCCGGTACCCTGATCGGCCGGGCGGACGACCGCGGCTGAGGACATGAACGACCGAACGACGATCGAATCGCCGAGACGGGGCACCGGGAGCTTGATCCGGTGCCCCGCGGTGGCGAGCGCGGCAGTGCCGCTGAGTCGTCTCGGCGTGCTGGACGAGAGAGGACGGCTGAAAGGTTCGCTCGGACACCCTGCGCGCTCGCGGTAGTGGCTGTGTCGACCGGCGCTTCGCCTATGCAAACGTGATGCGAACATTGCCACTGATCCCGATGTCGCCCGCCGGCAAGCTGGGACGACTCGCCTGGCGTCTCGAGACGCCCGCGTGGCTCGGTGCCATGTTCGTGATCGCCTTCCTGCTGCGCGTTCTGATCGCGCCGCACGTCGGCTTCTACGGCGACCTTCAGCTGTTCCAGCGCTGGGCCGGACGGCTCGACGCCGTCGGACCCGGCTCGTTCTACGTCAAGGGCCAGTTTGCCGACTACCCGCCGGGGTACCTCTACGTCCTCTGGGCGACCGGCAAGATCTCGGCGACTCCGGACTACCTGCTGCTCAAGCTGCCGTCGATCCTCGCTGACCTCGGGCTCGCCTGGATCTGCGGAACCTTCGCCGCGAGGCTGGCGCCGGCCTCCGTGAAAGAGCGATGGCCTGTGCGTGCCCTCGTTGCTGCGGCCGCCCTCTTCAATCCCGCCGTGCTCGCGCTCGGCGCCGTCTGGGGGCAGGTCGACGCAGTTACCGCAATGTTCGTGCTGGGGACGTTGTTGATCCTCTTCACCTCGCCGCCGACCCTCCGCTACGAGATCCCTGCGCTCCTCGTCTTTGCCGTCGCGATCGCAATGAAGCCGCAGTCCGGCTTCGTGCTTCCCGTCATCCTTTACACGTTGTACCGCCGTCACGTCCACCGGCGGCGTGGAGCCGAAGCGCTCGGCGGGGCTTTGCGGATCGCGCTAGCGGGAGGGATCTCGCTCGGCCTCTGGGCCGTCTCCGGGCTCGCTTTCGGTCTCGGGCCTGTCGAGCTCGTCCGGTTCTACGGTGACTCGGCTTCGGTGTACCCGTATACGAGCGCGAACGCCTTCAACCTGTGGGGGGCCGTCGGTTTCTGGCGGGCCGACGCTACGGGAGACGGAGTCGTTACCGTCCTCGGGATTCCGGCTCTGCGGTTCGGGATGCTCCTCTTCCTCGTTGCGACGGGGTACGTGCTCTGGCGCGCCCACCGCGCGATCGATCGGGGCGCGCACGAGGCTCGCGTCTTGACCGTAGCTTCGGCAACGCTCGCCCTCGTCGCCTACGTCGTTCTCACGCGCATGCACGAGCGGTACATGTTCGTCGCGCTCGCTGCTCTCGCGCCCCTGATCTTCGTACGCCCGTTGCGGCTCGCCTACGCGGCTCTGTCGGCACTGTTCGTCCTCAACCTGTGGTACCCGTTCACGTACTTCAACGCGCAGTGGCGGACGAGCGGGCTGCCCGTCAACGACTTCCACTACGACCCGTGGTTCACATGGCTTCTCGGCGGATTCGCCACCGACACGTGGCAGAAGACCGTGTGGTCGCTCGCCGTCACCGCGATTGGGGCGGCGATCGCACTGCGCGGCGTGACCTGGGTTGCCGGCTCGGTGGCGACTGCGACTCCGCCGGCGTCGTTCGGGCTGCAGCCTGCGGTGGAAGCTGAGCCGGAGGCGACCGGACCCCGCTCGCATCCACCATCAGGGACCATCTCCCGCTCCGGACCCCTCGTGCTTGTCGCTCTCGCGTGCGTATTCGGCCTCGCGACCCTGAGGGGGGAGACGTCGAAGGCGGCGAACCTCAACGACAGCGCCTTTCACCTGCAGATGGTGCGATGGGCCGGTGGGCAGATCAGGGAAGGCCGGGTGCCGCTCGACGGCTGGTACCCCTACCTCTCGTTTGGCTCCTCGTTCTTCCATCACTACCAGAGCCTTCCGCACACGCTCACGGCGTACATCGCCCGTGCGACCGGGATGGGAGACCAGACGGCGTACGTCTGGATCCTCTACCTCCTGCTCGCGCTGTGGCCGATCGCCGTTTACGCGGGTGCGCGGCTGCTCGGCCTGGGCCGCTGGGCCGCTGCCGCTGCCGCTGCCGTCTCCCCGCTGATCGTCAGTGCGCCCGGTTACGGCTACGAGCACGGCAGCTACACCTGGCAGGGGTACGGCGTTTACTCTCAGCTGTGGGGGATGTGGCTGCTCCCGCTCGCCTGGGGGCTCACATGGCGGGCGGTGACACGCGGCACGTACTACGCGACGGCGGTCCTCGCGCTCGCGCTGACGATGGCGTGCCACTTCATCACCGGCTACCTGGCCGTGCTGACCCTGGCCGTCTGGGTGCTGGCACCGGGCGTCGTGGGCCTCGGCCGCCGTGTCGTCAGGGCGGCGATCGTAGCCCTCGGCGCCGTGCTCGTCGCTTCGTGGGCGCTCGTGCCGCTCGTCGGCGACACGAAATGGACGACGCAGAGCACGTTTTACGTCGGCACGATCTTCAACGACTCCTATGGTGCCCACAGGGTGCTCGGCTGGCTGTTCTCCGGCAAGCTGTTCGACGCGGAACGCTTCCCGACGGTCAGCGTGCTCTTCGTCGTCGGCCTCGTCGTTTGCGGTGTCGCCGCCCGGCGTGATAGCCGTGCTCGAGCGCTCCTCGGCGTTCTTACGCTCAGCATCGTGCTTTTCTTCGGCCGGCCGACACTCGGCCCAGCGTTGAATCTCCTCCCGGGCCTTCGTGACATCCAGATTCACCGTTTTGTGATGGGCGTACACCTCGCCGGGATCCTGATCGCCGGAGTCGGGCTCGGATGGCTGATCCGGGAGGCTGCCGCCCGTGTGGCGAGGCTCGCCGCGCCAAGGAACAGGGTGCTCGTGGTCGCGTCCATAACGGTGGTGGCCGCGGTCGCCCTCCTGGCACCCGCATGGACGAACATCGCTCGCTACGACAGGCATGGCGCCGGGCTGATCAACGTGCAGCGTCTGAACGACGCGACCGATGGACGCGATCTCGACCGCCTCGTCGCGATCGTGAGAGCTCGCGGCGACGGCCGCGTCTATGCAGGGCTCCGCGCCAACTGGGGTAAGCAGTACGTCGTCGGCTTCGTTCCCGTGTACGCCTGGCTGGCGGATCGTCGAGTGGACACACTCGGCTTCACTTTCCGGACGATCGCCTCGCTCTCGACCGACGTCGAGGCTGCCTTCGACGAGACGAGTGCGACACAGCACGAGATGTTCAACATCCACTACCTGATCCTCCCGGCCGACCACAAGCCGAGCGTGCCGGCGAAGCTGATTGCGAGCAGCGGCCGTCACCGCCTCTGGGAGGTGGCGACGACGGGCTACACGCAGGTCGTCGATCGCGCCGAAGCGATAGCCGCCGACCGCACGAACCTCCAACAGGCCACGGTTGCCTTCAGGCGGTCAGACCTCGCCTCCCGAGGGATCTACCCCGGAATCGCGTTCGCCGGTGGGGAGGCTCCGGCACCGACGTTCTCCGGCGCGAAGCCGGTCTCCGCCCCTCCCGGGAGGGTGCTCCGGCAGGGGGCGACACCGGCCGACGGGATCTTCACCGCGACGGTTGTTGCGAACCGCCCCTCAGTCGCCCTGCTGAAGTCCTCCTACGATCCGCGCTGGACGGCGACCGTCGATGGCCGGTCGGTGAAGCCGGTGATGATGGCACCGAGCCTCGTCGGCGTCGATGTGCCGGCCGGTCGTCACGATGTTCGCTTCGCGTACCGGCCGTACGGCCGCTACCCGTTGCTACTAGGAGTCGGGCTGATCACGCTGCTCGGGCTCGCAACCTGGCCTCGACGATCGAGCCTCCGTGGGCGGCGCACCGACGTCCCGGCCCGCGCGCGCGACGAGACCGCCCGGTGACCGCCGCGATCGTCGGTGGACTCCGGAGTCGGTCTGCCCTGCATCAGCTCGGTCGGTTCCTCGTCGTAGGGGTCGCTAATACGCTCGTCAGCTTCGTTGCGTACCGCATCCTGCTTGCGGCCGGTGTTGGATATGTTGTGGCCGCACCGATCGCATATGCGGTCGGCGTCGTCAACGGCTACGTCTTCAACAGCCGCTGGACGTTCGGGGCGCGGGATTCGGCGGGGACGATGGCCCGATACCTCGTAGTCCAAGGAGGTGGAGCGGCCCTGACGAGCCTGCTCGTGCACCTTCTTGTCCAGACCGGCGCCAGTAAGACGACCGCGTTCGTGGTGGCGATCCCGCCCGTGACACTCTCGACGTTCGTGGCAAACCGCCTCTGGGCCTTTGCCGATCGCCCGCGCTAGCGGGGCTGCAGCGCGCGCCGAGGGGCGATCACCGCGCGCGGCGGCACGTCTGGGATCTCCGCGAAGTTCTCGAGCTCGCCAACGACGTACAGGGGCCGTCGCTTCACCTCGGCGTGGATATCGCCGATGTACTCGCCGATCACGCCGAGGACGATCAGCTGGATCCCGCCGATGAAGGAGACGACGACGACGATTGAGGTCCAGCCTGGCACGTTGTAGAAGCCACCGAGCTTGACGACCATGCTCCACAGGGCAAGTGCGAAGCTGAGGAAGGAGACGAAGAAGCCGAGGCGCAGCGCGGCGCGCAGGGGAGCGGGGGAGAAGCTGATCACGCCGGTCATCGCGAAGCGCAGCATCTTGCGCAACGGGTACTTCGTCTCGCCGGCGAAGCGCTCCTTGCGCTCGTAGAGGACGCCGATCTGGCGCAGGCCGATCCAGCTGAACATGCCGCGAACGAACCGGTTACTTTCCCGCATGCGGGCGAAGACGTCGAGAACGCGGCGGTCGACGAGGCGGAAGTCACCGACGTCGAGCGGCACCTTCACCTCGGAGATCCGGTTGAAGCCGCGGTAGAACCACTCGGCCGTCTTGCGCTTGAACCACGTCTCGCCCTGGCGGACGTCGCGGATCGCGTAGACGACGTCGTATCCCTCGCGCCAACGCTCGGCGAGCTGGAGGACGACCTCAGGCGGATCCTGCAGGTCGGCGTCGAGCACGATCACCGCGTCGCCTGTCGTCAGGTCGACACCAGCCGTCAGCGCGGTCTGGTGACCGAAGTTCCGCGACAGCCGGACGATCCGGAAGCGCGTGTCCGCAGCCGCGATCTCGCTCATCAGCTCCCAGGTGCGGTCGCTGCTGCCGTCGTCGACGATGATCGCCTCTGCGTCGCCGTCGAGGGCGTCCATCAGCTCGCGCAGACGCGCGGCGAGCTCTTCGATCACGCCTTCCTCGTTGTACGCCGGGACTACGAGCGAATACGTCGGCACGATTTAGACAAGCCTTTCCGCAGAGAGGGCCGCTACGAGCACTAGTATCGGCCGATGTCGGACGGGCCTTGAGCCGTCGCGAGCCATGAATTGAGGAATTCGATGAGGTTGTGGATCCTCCTGCCCACCCGCCTCGCCGCTTGTTCGCCTCGCCCTCCACAGGGCGCCCCGAGATCGTGTTCCCCACCTCGGCCAAGAGGTCGACACCTACCGGCAGCTCCTCAACACGATCCGGCCCCACCAATCACTCGCCCGAAGGAGACCCCTCGACGCCCACCTGCAAGCCTGCCAAGCACCCCCGACCCCCAAGCAACCAGAGCCCGAAACCCTGCCACTTTCGTGAAGCACAACAGCTACGCAGCAATGACCGCGCCAGCAGCACGACCCTGAGAACGCCAACGGGGGCCTAGCGGCCCCCGTTGGCGTTCTCGTTTAGTCCCGCCTACGTCGAGCAGATCGCGTACGCGATCACAGATGGCGAGTTGCCATTACTGGTGCGCAACGTAATGACGCCACGAGCCTGCCACGCCTGCGTGGTAGTGGCTCCTGCAGCCTTCTGAACCGGTGCCGACTCGAACACAGCTGCTATCGCGTTGGCAGCCGTTTGCGTCAGGTTCGCACCGCCGCTCAGAAGCACCTTTCCTGCCGGACACGTGGCAGTCGATGTGCCGAAGATCGTGCCGGTTGCATCGTTCCCACCCGCGGTAACGGTGTTTCCGACAACGATCTGAGTGCCGCCAACGGTGCCGGTTGCGCCGGTAGGACCGGGTGTGCCGGTAGCGCCCGTCAGACCGGTTGCACCGACCGCTCCGTTGGTGCCAGCGGGGCCGGTAGCGCCCGTCGCGCCATTCGTGCCCTTGGTGCCATTCGTTCCGGACGCGCCGGTCGGGCCGGGATTGCCGATCGGGCCTTGCGCCCCGGCCGGCCCCTGGATGCCCTGGACGCCGGTGTCACCCTGGCCGCCCTGGATGCCCTGGACGCCGGTGTCTCCCGTGAGTCCGGTCGCACCTGTCAGGCCCTGAATGCCCTGGACGCCCGTGTCACCCTGGCCGCCCTGAATGCCCGTGTCACCCTGGCCGCCCTGAATGCCCTGGACGCCGGTGTCACCCTGGCCGCCCTGGATGCCCTGGACGCCGGTGTCTCCCGTGAGTCCGGTCGCACCTGCCAG
>JBKJVI010000079.1:0-4880 GCA_046590225.1 Gaiella sp.
TTCCTCCGGCGGTCGGCGCAACGCCGCCTCGCCGAGGTCGGCGAGGGGCTTCTGGTCGAAGGAGAAGATGAAGTACGACTTCGGCTTGACCTCCCCCTCGAGGTTATCGCTGAGCGCTGAGCCGTCGAAGGCCATGCCGGTGCGAAGCAGGTCTTCCTTCAGCACCGCCTCCGGCGGTACGTCCGGGAAGCGCTCGACCAGGGACTCGAGGAGTGTTGTGCGGGAGCCGGAGACCACGTCACTCACCCCCTCACGGTAACGGGTGGGCGTGCTCTCAGGACGACGCAACCGCTGCGGCCCGTTACGCTGCGGATGGATGATCAAGCTCGGTCGTATCTCGTACGTCAACATGGCGCCCGTCTTCCACAGCCTCGAGTACGAGGTCGAGGAGGTCGTCGGCGTGCCGACAGAGCTCAACAGGATGCTCCTCGATGGCGATCTCGATGTCGCGCCGATCTCCTCCATCGAGTACGCACGTCATGCCGACACCCTGCGGCTCCTGCCGCGCCTCTGCGTTTCGTCCGAGGGCGCTGTCGACTCGATCCAGCTCGTCACGCGCATGTCACTCGGTCGCGTGCGCTCGGTTGCCGTCACGCCCGAGAGCGCCACCTCCGTCGTTTTGACCCGGATCTTGCTCCCCGGCGCCGAGATCCGCTCCTTCGACGAGGAGGCTGACGCAAAGCTCCTGATCGGCGACGCCGCGCTCCGGAGCGCCTTCGAGGATCCGACGCCGCACTACGACCTCGGTCGGCTCTGGCTGGAGAAGACCGGGCTGCCGATGGTCTTCGCCGTCTGGGCGGCCCCGGAGCCTGTTGTCGAAGGGCTCTCCGACCTCGAGCATGCGCTCGTCGCATCGGTACGGCTCGCCCGCTCGGAGCCCGAAAAGCTCGCCTACGCGGCGAGCGAACGCTACGGCTACCCCGCAGGCTTCCTCGCTCGCTACTTCGAGAAGCTTCGCTACAGCTTCGGACCCCGTGAGCGGGCCGGCTTCTACACGTTCCTCGAAATGGCGCGAGACGTCGGCGAGCTTCACCATGTGCCCGAGTTACGGTTTGCTCGCGACGCCGAGTTGCCGCTCTAGAGTTCGTATCCACTCGTAAGCAGGGCGTTAGGAGTGTCGAGGCCGGGCGATCTCGTCGGTACCCTCGAACTGGTCGATGGGACGCCGCCTCCTCCTCACCGTAGTTGCCGCCTTGCTCCTCGCCGCCCCCGCGGCTGCGCAGCCGCGCGAGCTTTGGCCGGGCGTCACGTTCGACACGGCTGTCCAGTTCACGTCCAACGGCCCGGTCGCACTCAACGTCCTGATCGGGCCGCGCCCCGGCGGGACGACGATCCTCGCACCGGCGCTCTCGAACGAGACGCTCGCGGGAACCGAGACGCTGACGGCGATGCAGCGCCGGGTTGCGGGATCGGCGACGACGGCGGGCGTGAACGGCGACTTCTTCTCGTTCAAGTCCGGCGCGCCGAGTGGGATTCTGATGCGTGAGGGGCAGGTTGCGAGCCCACCCTTCGGTGAGCGCTCGAGCGCCGGCATCACGACGGACGGCACGCTCGACGTCAGGCGCATCTCGTTCTTCGGCACCTGGCAGGGAGCGGGTGCGAAGCGAACACTCAATACCTTCAACGAGGCCCCGCCGGCAAACGGAACGGCGCTCTTCACCCAGGCCTGGGGTCCGGCGACGCCCACGCTTCCGGGCGCGACCGCGCTGATCCTCTTTCCGCTCCCGGCGCCGGTGCCGAATGCCGACCTTCTCGCCCCCGTCGTCGAGGTCCGATCCGGAGGTGGCTCGGTGCCGATCCCGCTCGGAGGCGCGGTCATCGTCGGAGTGGGGTCGGCTGCACCCGTCCTCGCGGCCGAGGGACCCGTCGGTCAGGAGATCACCTCCCGCCTGATCTTCAGGCCGGAGTGGCCCAACGTCGTCTCGGCGATCGGCGGTGGGCCGCAGATCGTTCGCAATGGCGCGGCGATCTTCCGCGCAGGCGAGACGTTCACGCCACTCCAGCTGGGCGCTCGCGCTCCCCGTACCGGCCTCGGCCAGCTCGCAGACGGACGCATCATCCTCGTTGCAGTCGACGGCCGCCAACCCGGGTACTCGGTCGGATTGACGAACTTCGAACTGGCCCAGACGATGGTGCGTCTCGGCGCTGTCACCGCGATGGCGTTCGACGGCGGTGGCTCGACGACGATGGCGTTCAACGGGACGCTCCTCAACCGGCCGTCCGGGGCGGAGCGATCGATCTCGACGGCGCTACTCTTCGAGTACACGGGCGTCTTCGTGCAACCGACCATCGCCGTTGTCTCACCCGACGGCGACGGCATTGCAGACAGACAGAGCCTTCGCTATAAGCTGGTCCGTCCTGCAGCGACGACCGTGACGCTGACCGCGCCCGACGGCACCATTGCTTTCACGGAGACCCGAGAACGCCAGCCGGGGAGCTTTGCGGTTCCCTTCCCGCCGGTAGCCGCGCCGCCCGTCGCGCTCGGTGTCACCGCGACTCCGCCCGTGAACGGCCGTTGGAAGCTGCAGGTCGCCGCGGTCGATGATCTGGGCCAACCCTCCGAGATGACGCAGGCGTTCACCGTCAACACGACGCTGGGCTTTCTCGCAACGACGCCCCGCAAGCTCTTCTTGCCGCCGGGTGGCCGCGACCTCGGGATCACGTGGAAGCAGTCGCGCCCGGCGCGCGTCGTCGTCACGGTCGAGACGCCGGCCGGTGAGATCGTCCGGACGCTCGCCCGGCGTGCCTACCCGGTCGGCACCCCTGCTCTCGTCTGGAACGGCCTCGATCGAACGAAGAAGGCAGTCAAGGGCGGAACGTATGTCGTTCGCGTGACCGCGAAGAATGCTCTCGGGACGATCGAGCTCTCGAAGCCGGTCCGCGTCCAGCGCATCGTCGGGCCGAGGTAGATGCTCGGGGAACCGGCGAGCCGGCCGGCTGGTGGCCGGATTGAGCCGGTTGCCCGGATTGCGTCCGTGGTCCGTGACGGTTCCACCCAGAACAACGCTTCGACCCAGGGGAGCGGCTGAAGCCACCCCCCAGAGAGAAGCGGCTCCGCCGCGCTGTCCTCTAGAGTCCCCGCCTGATGCTCTTCTCCATCCTCAGCACGCTCACCGACGCCATCACGACCGCGATCGGAAACTACGGCCTCTACGCCGTCTTCCTCCTGATGCTGATCGACGCGGTGTTTCCGGCGGCGAGCGAAGTTGTGATGGTCTACGGTGGTGCGATCGCGTCGGGTGCGATCGCAGGTACGTCGGTGAACCTGTTCGGTTACACCTTCGAGCCAGGCCTCCCTGCCTACCTCGCCATCGCGATCGCCGGCACTGTCGGCTACCTGATCGGGTCGATCCTCGGCTGGGAGATCGGCCGCCGTGGCGGGAGACCGTATCTCGAGAA
This sequence comes from Gaiella sp., assembly GCA_046590225.1. GTDB lineage: Bacteria > Actinomycetota > Thermoleophilia > Gaiellales > Gaiellaceae > Gaiella. The sequence continues at coordinate 3,400 of JBKJVI010000079.1, forward strand.
GCACGGGCGCTGGCTCCACCTCGACCACGACAAGCTCGAGCGCGCCGAGGCGTGGTTTCTGCGCTTCGAGGACTGGGCGGTGTTCGTCGGTCGCATCACACCCGTCGTGCGATCCTTCGTCTCGGTCCCGGCCGGCATCTTCGAGGCTCCGTTCAAACGCTACACGGTGCTGACGCTGCTCGGGTCGGCGCTCTGGTGCTTCGTCTTCGCCGGGATCGGCTGGGCTGCGGGCGCGAACTGGGAGAGCTTCCATCACGCATTCCGGTACGCCGACATTGCCGTGGCGGTCATCATTGTCGGCGCTGCCGGTTGGCTTGGATGGCGCTACCGGCGCAAGCGCCAGGCTGCGCGATCCGCCGAGCGATCGTGAGTCCCGTGAGCGCCCGCGCTAGGAACGGCACCGTTTTCCCTGCATGCGGCGGCCGTCTCACTCCGTCACGCGGTACACTCGACGCGTCATGATTCCCCTCGTCGACGTCAAGGCGCAGTACGCGCCGCTGATCCCGGAGCTCAAGGCGTGCTACGCCGAGGCTCTCGAAACGGGGCGCTTCATCTTCGGCCCGGAGGTCGAGGCATTCGAGCGCGAGTCGGCGGCATACCTCGACGTGCCCCACGCTATCGGTGTCGCGAACGGGACTGACGCACTCGTCATCTCACTCGAGGCGATGGGCATCGGTGCCGGTGACGAGGTGATCTGCCCTTCGTTCACGTTCTACGCAACGGCCGAGGCGATCGCGCGGGCCGGTGCAACTCCCGTCTTCGCCGACATCGACCCCGTCACTCTCAACCTCGATCCGGAGGACGTCGCCGCGCGGATAACGCCGAAGACGAAGGCGATCATGCCGGTGCACCTCTTCGGCCGCCCGGCGCCGCTCGCAGAGCTCGCTGCGCTCGGACTGCCGCTGATCGAGGACTCGGCCCAGGCCTTTGGTGCAGCGGGCGTCGCCAGCGAGGGCGTGTGCTCGACGTTCAGCTTCTTCCCGACAAAGAACCTCTTCTCGCTCGGCGACGGCGGTCTCATCGCCTGTCGTGACGATGAGGTGGCCGAGCGCGTCAAGATGCTGCGCTTCCACGGATCGCGCGACAAGCAGACCTTCGAACTCATCGGCACGAACTCGCGACTGGACGCAATCCAGGCTGCCGCACTGCGTGTGTTCCTCCCGCACCTCGCGAGCTGGAACCTGGGACGCCGGGTGGGGGCCGCGCGGTACGCCGACCTCGGTCTCGGCAGCGTCGTCGACCTGCCGTTGGACGTGCCGGGCCACGTCTACCACATGTATGTCGTGCGTACGCCCGAGCGCGCGCGGATCACCGCTGCGCTGAAGGAGGTGGGCATCGCCTCGGCGTCGTACTACGTGACGCCGCTGCACCTGCAGCCTGCGATGCGGTACCTCGGCGTCGAGCCCGGCTCCCTGCCGGAGACCGAGCGGGCGGCTGCCGACAACCTGGCGCTTCCGCTGTGGGGCTGCATCGGTGCCGAT